>JBEICO010000057.1:0-8183 GCA_040383965.1 Francisellaceae bacterium | reverse complement strand
CCGCCGTATTCTTTCTTCATTTGCTCATATTTGTGATGCGTTCCAGATTCCTTATTGCATTTCTTGTTACATCCGCCCAAGAATGCGACTGGAACCAATACCATCGCTAATACGACTGCTTTTGTTACTTTCTTCATGAGACAACTCCCCTTTAGTTTAACTAAACCTACAAACTAAGAATAGACAAATTTTTTGAAATTTGTCAAACTATTCATCCATAGGTGCCTGTTTAAATAACGCTTTAATGGCATCTCGAGATGAAACGCTTTGTTTCATAACACGAAACACCTGTTCCGTGATAGGCAATTTAACCTTACAGAACTCCCCCAAACCACAAAGTTGTTCAACATTGTAGACTGCCTCAACCACTTGACCAATGCGTTGTAACGCCTCTGCTTCCGTTAATCCTTCCGCTAACAAAAGTCCAAAACGTCGATTACGCGACTGATTATCCGTGCAGGTTAAGATAACATCACCACAGCCTGCAAGACCCATTAACGTTTCACGACGCGCGCCGAGAACCTCTCCTAAAGACATCATCTCAGCTAAACCTTGAGTCATCAAGGCTGCACGTGCATTAGCACCAAACTGTACGCCATCTGATATGCCGACTGCAACCCCTAATACATTTTTAACAACTCCACCTAGTTGAACTCCTATTACGTCATCGGTCAAAAAGACTCTAAAAGAATCATTATTAAATTTTACCGCAAGCGCTTCTGCAAAAGCGCGATCTTTTGAAGCCAGTGCTACTGCCGTAGGTAAGCCCTCGGCCACTTCTTTAGCAAAACTGGGTCCAGACAACACTGCGTATGGACGTTCAATACCTAATTCTCGTTCCAAAACCTGATGTAAAAAATGTCCGCTTCCAGGCTCTAACCCTTTTGTTGCCCAAACAATTCGTTGCGTATTTAACAAAGGTTTTATGCTTTGCAGTGCTTCCGAAAAAGCATGACTCGGAACCACTATCAAGATGTCTTGTACATTGGCCAAAGTCTCGGCAAGATCAGCGCAAATCGTGATCCCATCGGGTAAAGGTGTCATAGGAAGATATCGCAAGTTGGTTTTTTCTTTTTCCATTTCTTGCAACAACAATTGATCTCTATCCCATAAATGAACCTTTTGGCCATTTCGAGCTAAAACCATGGCTAAAGCTGTTCCCCATGAACCAGCACCTAATACAGCAATAGCTTGATCTTGAATATGCATTAGGTAGTAACAGCTCCCGTGGCAGTTTCATTTCCTTTCTCGGTTAAGTGATGCGCATACATGGCGTCAAAATTAATAGGAGGCAATACTAACTGCGGAAATCCCCCTCGCGTTGCAAGATTGGAAATGCTTTCGCGTGCATAGGGAAAAAGAACCGTGGCGCAAGTGGTGGCTAATACGTGTTGTACAGCTTCTACAGATAAATTCTGTACGGTAAAAGCACCTGCTTGTTGGATCTCAATTAAAAACGCGGGTTTTTCCTGTTCGCCTTCACCTAGTTTAATCGTTACCGTGATATGCAACACCACTTCATAAACAGATTCAGCTTCGGATAACACCTGAGAACCCATTTGCAAATCAAAGTCGATTTTAGGCTTCCACTATTCATTAAAAATGGTCGGGGAATGTGGCGCTTCGAAAGACAAATCTTTGATATAAATACTATGCACATTAAAAACGGGGCCGGTTTCATTAGTGCCATGCCCATTTAATTTTTTTGCTTTTTCGACTGGTTTTTGAGACATTGATTTTCCCTATTTAAATAAAAAAACGATTAGTTTCCTAGCCAATCATTCAATTGGCCAGACTCATACAACACTTTTAAATCATCGAATCCACCCACATGTCGATCTCCAATAAAGATCTGCGGTACTGTGCGTCTACCACTTAATTTTTCCATCTCAAGACGCCTATCAAAGTCTGTATCTACTCTAACTTCTTCAAAAGAAATTTGCAGACTATCTAATAATTGTTTTGCTCGCATACAAAATGGGCAAGTGAGCGTGCTATACAAGGTAACGGGTTTCATGATTTAACCACTGGCATCCCCGCCGCTTTCCAAGCTAAAATCCCACCACTTAATACAACCACGTTTAAAAATCCTTTTTGTTTGAGAAGTGCCGCAAATTTAACCGCCGTTTGGCCTGAATTACACACCACAATGACAGGTTTAGAAAAATATTTTTCCAAGGAGCCCATCTTTCTTTCTAAAGCGCTTTCCATCACAGAGAGCGATCCAATAATATGCCCCTCGGCATAAGCTGCTTCGTTGCGAATATCAAACAGCACTGCATCCTGGTGATTAATCAGTTGCACAGCCGCTTCGGGAGAGACTTCGCTCGATCCTAGCCGGCTCTGTATCAGTTCATTAGCCATAAATGCCACCATAACCACGCCTAAAGCGGAGCTTAACATCCAATGATGAGTTATAAATTCTACTAATTGTTCCATAATACCCAATGATTTCTTAATCGGAAAACAGACATTGTATATGAAACGGGGTGTTATGGCATCCCATTCTCAAAATCGAGTTCTTGTTGTTATTATTACTTTGAGTTAGAAAGACCAATACCTTTATTTATTCCTCACCTGCCTTCGCTAAAACTTCGGCATGCATACCCGGCACTTCGCGCCACCCTCTATTTATCAAACAGATTTTCTATCCTCTTATCGGGAACAATCCAAAGTAACGCCACCGCAATATATATTGCCAGAGCAATCCAAGGACTTATAAATGCAAAAAATAAGGCTGATAGATAAGCAACAATGCTAATTTTTCCCTTAAAATCACTGCCTAGCGCTGCAGCTAATGTCGATTTTGAACCGTGATAACACATTAAAACATGGCTCAAAATAAAATACGCAATGGCCGCCATCAGTAAAATAAATCCATATACCACAACGGGTATTAGGGCAAAATGATTTTCCCCCATCCAACCACTGGCAAATGGAACTAAAGAAAGCCAAAACAAAAGATGCAGATTTGCCCAAAGAATTGCGCCATTTACCTTTTGTGCAGCAAGTAATAAATGATGGTGGTTATTCCAATAAATGCCCACATACGCAAAACTTAACACATAACTTAAAAATACTGGGATCACCGGCATTAAGGTTTCCCAGTTTTCCCCATGCGGTACTTTAATTTCAAGAACCATAATCGTAATAATAATGGCTAGAACCCCATCACTAAATCCTTCAAGTCTATTTTTTGCAATCATTTTAACTCCAAAACCCGTGGGGACTATATTTTCTGAAAAGTTTCTTTTGAGCTTTTAGCGCTTTCAACAACAGCAATTAAGAAAAATTTAATCCAATGTATCATATTGTTGGAAACCCTCGCAGCCATTAATGCATCAAATATACTGCTCGATTCTTCTCAAAGAAGTCCGAGAGATTTAAGCAGGGTTTATGCAACAAGTATAATCCATTTTATGTTGGTTAAAATGGATTATCGATGGATATTAGTCTATTTTGAACACGAAACTTAGTTATTTAGTTAATATGTGGCAGATCCACAAGATGTGGACTTTTTTTACCATAATTTAACCAGTAGGTGTAATATAGTTGGGGTCTGACCCCACACTTTCTAATAGAAAAAGAGGGCGTGTGGTTTTTTTGGCTATTGACTCAAAAAGAGCCTTAATTTTCCAATAATTCCCTGCAGTGCTTTTGCCCTATGGCTCATTTTATTTTTCTGATCTATACCCAATTCTGCAAAGGTCTTGTCATATCCCTCTGGAATAAAGATAGGATCATATCCAAAACCTTGTTCGCCACAAGGTGGAAAGGTAATGAAACCATACTCTTTTTCTTCATGGGTAATTAAAAAGTCATGCGAGGGAATATAGAGCGCCATTGCAGTATTAAAATAAGCAGAACGATTTTCAGAGTGACTTAACATTTGTTCTAATCGAATAAAAGCCTTTACATTTCCACCACACTACTCTTCAATAAAGTCTTTAGATCTGACTCCCGGAAATCCATTTAATGCCTCTATACATAAACCAGAATCATCAGATAGGGAAGCTTCTTGAGTATGTTTAGCGTAATATTTTGCTTTATGAACTGCATTTTGTATAAAACTATCATATGGCTCATCGGGCTCATCTATGATGTAATCTTGTAAAGATCTTACCTCTATTTTTAAGCCTTGCCATGCATTCAGAAGTTTACGGATTTCAATGATTTTCCTTTGATTAGCCGAAGCAATAACTATTTTATAATCCACTTTCTTATTCCAAAACAGTAAAGGTAATTAACTTTCCCACAAAGGGTTAAAAATCGGTTTTCTTAAAACGCATAAGTCACCAAGGTTTAACCAGTATGCGTCATAATAATACATTTTTATTGACAAAAGGCATATATTACGCCAAGGTCTTCCTATGAAACCAAAACCCATAGCTTTAATTATTTTGGATGGTTGGGGATGTAAAGGATCCTCACCTACCAATGCAATCACCACTGCTAAAACACCGCATTGGGATAAATTATTAGCAGAATTCCCTAATACTATTTTATCGGCCTCTGGCTTAGATGTGGGGCTACCACAAGATCAAATGGGAAATTCTGAAGTGGGGCATCTTACCATGGGCGCTGGAAGAGTAGTGTTTCAAGATCTCACGCGTATTACAGCAGCCATACAAAATAATACTTTTAACGAAAACAAAGTGCTTAATCAGGCATTAGATAAGGCTAAACAACATCAAAGCACTTTGCATGTTCTTGGGCTACTTTCTCCCGGCGGTGTGCATAGCCATGAAGAACATTTTTACGCGGTCCTCCAACTTGCTGCAGCAAAGGGGATCCAAAATATCGCCATTCATGCCTTTTTAGATGGAAGAGACACGCCACCTCAAAGTGCTAAAGCTTCCATCACACAACTGCAAAAAATCTGTAAAGCATTGCCCTCGCCTACCGAAGCAAGAATTGCTTCACTGTGTGGCCGCTATTATGCAATGGATCGCGACAAACGGTATGAACGCACAAAAGCCACTTATGAAATGCTAACCGAAGGTAAAGCGTCATGGTATGCCGCATCTGCTACTGAAGCATTGATCACCGCATACTCCCGAGAAGAAACGGACGAATTTATAAAGCCCACCATTATTAGCCCAACTGCTTCGATTAAAGATAATGACATTGTTGTGTTTATGAACTTTAGATCCGATCGCGCGAGACAACTTAGCTATGCTTTTTGTGATCCTAACTTTTCTGGATTCTCTAGAACGCTAAAACCTAAAGTATTGGAATTTGTTACATTAACGGAATATAGCAAAGATCTCCCCGCTACAATTGCTTTTCCCTCACAACCTTTACAAAACGTTTTGGGAGAATTTTTAGAAAAAAACCAAATGCGACAATTGCGTATTGCAGAAACAGAAAAATATGCCCATGTCACGTTCTTTTTTAATGGGGGTCGTGAAATTTCTTACCAAGGTGAAGAGAGGATCCTGATCCCCTCTCCAAAAGTGGCCACATATGACTTATGCCCTGAAATGAGCGCATTGGAACTAACAGAGAAGCTCGTGCAAGCTATCCAAGATCACACATTTGATGTGATAGTTTGTAATTATGCTAATGCCGATATGGTAGGACATACGGGCAACTTTAACGCAACCGTTAAAGCTATCGAAACCTTAGATCTATGTCTTGGAAAAGTGATAGAAGCTTTAAAAGCCGTTGGTGGAGAAGCCATTATTACCGCGGATCATGGTAATGCCGAAATCATGTTTGATCCTGCAACAAACCAAGCGCATACTGCTCATACATTGGAACCTGTACCGTTTATTTATGTAGGAAAAAGAGCACAATTAAGCCACAAAAATGGCACGCTATCCGATATTGCACCAACGCTTCTTACTCTTCTTGGATTTCCAAAGCCAACCGAAATGACTGGGAACTCTCTTGTTAAAATGTAATTTTTTGGATTGCTTGTCTGAAATTGGGTTCATAACTAAAAAGGGTGGGATAAAAATATGTTTAAAGGATCAATTACAACTTTAAAATTTAAGAGATACTACCCAGAAATTATAGGGAGCCTGCTCTGCTTAACACTTGGCATGTTGTCTGGTTATAGTGTTAAAACTTCTGATTTTGTCTGGTATGCTAGTTTAAGTAAACCTATTTTTAATCCGCCTTCTTGGATATTTGGCCCTGTTTGGACACTCCTTTATCTAATGATGGGCGTCGCATTAGGCATGCTATGGAAAGATAAAATTAATAATAAGCGTCTAATCTTAATTTTTACAATGCAGTTTATGTTAAATTTATTTTGGTCGCCAATTTTCTTTTGTTATCAAAGCATTGATTTGGCACTTTTAGATATAAGCGCACTTTGGGTTTCATTAGTTGTTTTTATGTATGCCGCACGCAATAAACGCGCTATATTGCTGTTGTTTTTTCCATACGTTCTGTGGGTCACTTTTGCTGTAATACTAAATTTCAGCATTTATAAATTAAATATTGTTGGTTCGGTAACAGATGAATATGCCAAACCTCAAGCTCAGGAAGTTAATACATTATGAAACAATCAATTTCAATTTTTTGGTTTAGACAAGACTTGCGCCTCTCTGATAACCCTGGTCTCATAGAGTCTGCTCGATTAGGGAAAATATTGCCCATTTATATTTTAGATGATTTAAGTTATCCGCCGTTTAAAATGGGGGGCGCTAGTAGAATTTATTTGCACCATTCCTTGGCAAGCCTGAACCAATCGTTAAATAATGATTTGAATTTATACACTGGAGATCCGGAAAAAATAATTTTTCAGCTCATTCAACAATATAACATTAAGAATGTGTTCTGGAATAGATGCTATGAACCATGGCGTATATCTGGTGATTCAAAGCTTGAAAAGAAGCTTAGCGCTGCTAATATTAATTACCAATCATTTAACGGTTCTTATTTATGGGCGCCAGAGGAAATCAAAAAGGAAGATGGATCTTATTATAAGGTTTTTGGCGCTTACAAAAGGAAGGTAGGGTTTTTAAAACCTAAAAACGCCGTCCCAAAACCAGAAAATCTTGTTTTTGTAAAAGATAACAACAACAAAACAAACCTTAATGATTTTCAATTAATTCCAAAGCATGAATGGCAGAACAAAATAAAACAACATTGGACCTTTGGTGAAAGCGCTGCCCAAAATAAATTAGACGATTTTGTGCATAACGGTTTGTCTGGATATAAAAAAGGCCGAGATTATCCAGAGTTTAACCAAACATCTAAACTATCTGTGAACCTCCACTTTGGGGAAATATCACCCCATAAAATTTGGGATTCTGTGAATAGCATCGGTAGCCTAAATGCTTCTGAAGATGACGTGAATCATTTTTTAAGTGAAATGATTTGGCGAGAATTCTCGTGTTATCTAATGGCGCATTTTAACGGATTACCTTCTGATAATTTTCAAAATAAATTTAATGTCTTTCCGTGGAAACATAGCGAACTGCGTTTGAAGGCTTGGAAAACTGGAAATACTGGATACCCGCTCATTGATGCAGGCATGCGTGAGCTTTGGCAAACCGGTTATATGCATAATCGAATCCGTATGATTGTCGCTTCATTTTTGACCAAAAATTTGATGATACATTGGCACTATGGCCGAGATTGGTTCTGGGATTGTCTTGTCGATGCTGATCTTGCGAATAATAGCGCCAGTTGGCAATGGGTGGCAGGTGCATTCTCTTCTAAAAAGTATTATTGCAATCAAGAGAACATTAATCGGTACACACATAGCAATCAACGAAATACATTTCTAGATGTGGCAACTGAGGACTTGCCCTATGCGCCAATGCCCCATGTGCTGAAGGCAACAATCGATTTGAATTTAAAAACAGGGCTTCCCTTAACACCCCTGCCTTCTATTGATCTTAATAAACCAACGCTTATTTACAATTCATACAACCTTGATCCGCTTTGGAGAAAAGAAGATGATGTCAACCGCATCTTGCTTTTGGAGCCATCGCACTTTCAAAAATTTCCAGTCAGCAAAAAAGTGATTGACTTTGTTACGAGTCTAACCAAAAATATTCAAGGCATACAAGTACTAGTCGGTGAGATAGCCGAGCTTACCGCTCTTTACAAAAATTCACCATTGGGCTTACATGGGTTTATTTCTAAAGAGCACCCCGCCTTCAAGCACTATCCGGGTGTTAAAGATAGCCGCGATTGGATTTATCCAGAGGTGATTGGGTATT
>JBEICO010000056.1:0-8208 GCA_040383965.1 Francisellaceae bacterium | reverse complement strand
TTGCAACTGCCTGTTCTCTAAACTGTGAGCTATATTTCTGACGTTTTTTAGTAACAATTGATTTCTTGTGATTCATATAACACCTCTCTGATAGATTTTACTATCTTAGCAAGGTGTCCGAAAAGTCGGGGGAAGGTCAATCTCTTTATTTTGGAGCGAATATGACAAAACATAAATTTGATGAACAGAAATATTTGCAAGATATTTTAAAGGAATCGCAAGAATTTTCAGCTAAACTCAAAGCGTTACAGAATAAACTTAATGAAATTGAACAGCTTAGTCCTGCTCAGAAAGTTGTATATGATGGTCTTGACGACCAAATTAATAATACATTAGTAGATTTAAATAAGGCATTTGAAAATCTCAAAAACGAGTTGAAAAGTGAGCGTCCTGTCGATTTAAAATATCACCTTACCCGTATTCGAACGTTGTCTAAAGAAGGATTAGAAGATGTTAATAAAGCAATTGATATCACAAAAGGAACTAAATTTGAAGGCGCTGGTTTTTTTGATGATATAAAAAGAGCGTTTACACATCTTAAGCAGTGGGCCAGTAAAAAACTTGGCCAGATTGCAGGTCATGAACTGCAGCTACAGGATGCACAGCAGTTAAAAGGTGCTATTAATGCTCCAATAAAAAATGGATTATTCTCGAAAACCAGTATTAAAAAAGAGCTTGAAAAAGTCAAAGACGAAGTAGGCATTACTTTACACGAAACTGGACATACTGTTGTTAACAGGCAAAGGGAGTTATTAGGAAAGGATCGAGAGCAGGAGCGGGAGCGACCAAGGCGCAAATAAAAAACTCTTTATGTGTGCTCAAAGTTTTAATTGTATACTTTCGCCTTTAATTTAGAACTGCTTAGTAGTTGTTCATTAACACCAGTATTTTTAAGAGTTAACTCTATTAACGATTCATTATGTGCTGCAAATTCTTTTACTTTATTAAACGCTTCAGCGCTTATGCTAAGATTTGAAGCGTTTAAACGTTGCAAGGTGTTATTTGAACATATGCCATCAAAGAATGTAATGACATCCTGTGGTGAAAAATAATTTGCAGATATATCTAATGCTATCAATGTAGAGTTGATAGATAGAGCCGTTGCTAAAGCCTTTGCGCTTTGTGTACCCAGGAAACAGCCTGAGAGGCCTAGCTCTTTTAAAGTTTTATTATTTGCTATTAGTTCGGCAATTGTATGAATATCATCTTCACCTATCATATTGTCATTAACATTCAGACAAACCAATTTTAATTCTTGAAGTATTCGTATAAGAACAGTGGAGTCTATTGCATTTCTCGAGATATCAAGTTCATTCAAATCTGGATTGTCTTTTAAAAATGGGAGTACAGTAGAATAAAATTCAATTTTTGATATTCCTTGATCTTTTAGAATTAATTTTTTGGTTTTCTTTGCTTCATCGAATATGATTGGGTTAAGTTGTTTTTCTTGGTATTGAAAATACATAAATGATCCTTATAAATTAATTCCTAATTTTTTGACTTTGACATCTTAAAGGCCATTCCTCAACAATACAACACTATTTATATGAACAGGGAACTCTAGATATTTTGAGTTGGGATCCTTTAAAATTATCGGATAATAGTAGATAATGACTTAGTTTTTAGATTTCCAAGGGATTTATGTAAAGTGCGTGTGTGGATCGATGCGGATGCCTGTCCAAAGGCCATTAAAGAAATTTTATATAGAGCAGCAGTTCGGACTAAAATCACTTTTACCTTAGTTGCCAATCAACCATTGATTACTCCTTTATCTCCCTTTATTCAAAAAATCCAAGTTCAAGCAGGATTTGATATGGCCGATAAAAAAATTCTGCAAAGCATGGAATCGGGAGATTTAGTTGTTACCGCCGATATTTTGTTAGCAGATGCCGTAGTGGATAATAAGGGAACTGCTTTAGATCCTCGTGGGAAATTGTATACTACCCAAAATATGAAGCAACATCTTTCCACTCGGAATTTTAATACTGAATTAAGAAGTGCTGGAGTATTAACAGGTGGACCTGCAACGCTTAATAAGAAAGATATTCAAGCTTTTGCGAACAACCTAGATAAATTTTTGATGGCTGTAAAATAATCGAGAAAAAATTGTCATATGAAAAAAGTAGATGTGATTATAATTGGGGCAGGTGCTGCAGGATTGATGTGTGCCATTGAAGCCGGAAAGCGGGGTCGCTCTGTCATGGTATTGGATCATGCCAATAAACCGGGTAAAAAAATCCTGATGTCCGGTGGGGGAAGATGTAATTTTACTAATCTTAATATTATTCCTGAGAATTACATTTCGCATAATAAGCATTTTTGCAAATCGGCTTTAAGGCGATATACTTCAGATGATTTTATAAGGTTGGTCAAAAAATATCATATTAAATTTCATGAAAAAACGCTTGGCCAACTTTTCTGTGATCATAAATCAAATGACATATTGAACTTGTTGTTAAGAGAATCTGAAGCGGTTAGAGCTGAGGTATATTTAGAAACGAAAGTAGAAAAAATCGAGAAGACAGCTGAAAGTTTTTTCAAGCTAAAATCGAACAAAGGCGAATTTCAATGTCAATCTTTAGTGATTGCAACGGGAGGGTTATCCATTCCAACTTTGGGAGCGAGTCCCTTTGGATATAAGGTTGCCGAGCAATTTGGGCTTAAAATTTGGCCAACCCGAGCAGGTTTAGTGCCTTTTACGTTACAGCCCGCTGATAAAGACATCTTATCACCGCTATCCGGGATAGCCGTTGAAAGTATGGTTAGTACAAAGAAGCAGGGTTTTTCTGAAAATATATTGTTCACGCACCGGGGGTTAAGTGGTCCTGCCATTTTACAAATTTCGTCTTATTGGCAGCCTGGAGATGAAATTAATATTAATTTGCTTGCCAAAGTGGATCTACTCGATTGTTTTAAATTTGTACAAAGACAAGAACCTAATAAACACTTAAAAACATGGATTGCTGAATATTTGCCTAAAAGAGTTGTGGAGGTATTCTTAGGTACTAAATTTGCCAATACAGCTTTACAGTCTTTGTCTATTAAAGAACTTGAAGAAGTTTTGAGAGCATTGAACACTTGGGTTTTAAAGCCTAATGGTACTGAAGGATACCGCACCGCAGAAGTTACTTTAGGAGGAGTGGATTGTGATGCGCTGTCTTCTAAGACAATGGAATGCCAGCAAGTGCGAGGCTTATACTTTATTGGAGAAGTTGTCGATGTTACCGGATGGCTTGGCGGATATAATTTTCAATGGGCTTGGTCTTCAGGTTGGGCGGCAGGCCAAGTCGTTTAATGCCGAATATTTTCAGTTTAAGAATGACTGAATTCATGCCTTTCTCGTTTACTGCCGATATTTCAATTATGAAAATCGATGATAGTACTCGAAGAACATACAGAGATTTAACGCAAAAACCCAATGAATCTGTGCAAATGCAGGGTACTGTAGGGGGTATTGCTGAAATTTTGAGCTACGGTATACGTTTACCTGTTGTAGGTCGTTTATTATGCCGCTCTTTTACCGTTGTGTGTTGTGCTTTAAGTCGTTTCCGTCGACGCGGAAATTATGTTGCCTTATACGGGTTATTGATTGATTGCTTATCACATCCCTATTTTAGAAAGAAAGGTGCGCACCGTTGGTGGTATTTAATGCGATTCTCCGTGGCGATTGCTCAAGAACGTCAGATCAATTGGTTGATCCGCGACATTGTTTTGGAAGACAATCTAACTTTGTTAGGAAGTCTCGGTCCTAGACCCTTGAAAGGATATGATGTAGCGTATGCATTTGTGGGGTATTCACTTTGGTTATTTGAGCGAGGGGATGTTTGGGCGGCGATCAGTATGATTAGAGTTGCAGAATTGGCAGATGAAACATGGGGGTATCCTGAATATTTGCATGGTTGGTACGGATTATTTACCACAGGCGTTAATTCAGTGGATCATTTTGCCCGAGCCGTTCAAATAGATTGGAGTTTTTTACAACGAATGAAACAAGATAAAACCTGCTGTGAGCATCCTGAATTATTACACGAAGTACAAAGAAGAACCTTAGTATCAAAATGATTGAAGCATTGCCTTCCTCTCTGGCCGAAACGTATAATAATGAAGCTGTGGCGTCATTAAATGAGGTTTAGTACAATGAACAAAACTTTTAAGATCTCTCAGAAAAAAGTTTATTTTACACTTATTTGTTTTTTAGTGATTTTCTTTTCAGATGTGGGTATGGCTAAAGAATATGCTTCTTTAGGCAGTATTGCAGAAACGTTAATTTCTGGAACAGATGCTGTTACAAAATTAATGCATTTTATTAGTATAACGATGGGTGTCGCGTTATTTATTATGGCTATTTCCTTATATAAAGCACACCGATTTAACCCCAAGTTTGTTCCTTTGGAACGGCCCATTATATATGTGCTACTTGGCATCATTCTTGTTGCGCTGCCGTTCTTCGGAAGAATTTTTGGTCCAACGGGGAGTACTCAGGATTATGATAAAATTCAACTAGAAACTAAAGGGGTGCAAACCTACGATATTGACGCTCCCTTAGACTGGGGCAATGATTTCGATCATTGACTTTGGCAGCTAAGTTAATTAAAATCGACCCAACCTTAATTTCTGTGATCTAGTATTTTATTGAGTATATACACTTTGTTCATTGGAGATTTAATAAGATGCCTAAAATAGTTTTAATTGGCCAAGAATTGCCAGAATATAATGCTTTAAATATTGATAAAACGCTAACGTATATGGCGAAAACTGCTGAAGAAAATGAAAGTTTTAATCGTGCGATATGCTCTCTCATAAAAGGCGTCTACCAAGAGTATAAAAATGAAGGAAAACCAAAGGCAGAAAGAGAAATACGACTGCAACAAGTGCGAGAATTTTATTGCTTGGCGAATGGACTAGATCGGCAGTACATTCCAGGCGTTACGGTTCAAATTATTGAGTCTTTTATTGACGGTTCCGGGCATGATGCCGAACGCGCTAAAAATCTTAAAGATTTCATTAAAGAATTACAAAAGTTGCCTTCTATTGAATTACCTTTACTAGCAACTTTCCATTATACGTTAAAGGTTGAATTTGACAGAATGAACCAAATTAAACATCAGAGTGAGCCTGAAAAGCAGATGATTGAGAAATTGCTGCTTGCATTAGAGCCATTAGTAATGATGTCCGAAAGAAGCAAGTTTCAACGATTATATCATTTTTGTGACTCCTTTTTTATGGTTAAGGGGAATACAGACGTTAATAGCAAAGAGGTATTAGAAGGTAATCTTGGAATGATCGTGTTTAAACGAGAATCTTTTGAACGCTATATTGTTGGATTAAGAAAAATTGCCAGTCTGCATAAACAGGCTTCAGCAGAAGAGCTAGAGGCCCTTGACAGATCTTGGGGTAGTGATGCTAAGTATGTGTTTGCAGATAAACCTTCTTGTTATCATCTAACGGTAGAGACTTACCTTCATTATCCATTTCGCACGATGTACCTGATGGCAGATCTCTACGAAAAGTTGAGAGCTCGGAAACAAGTGGAAAGTGAGAAGCCTGATCCAGAATGGGTGGCATTACAGCAAGAAGTTGAAAAAACGATAGAAGATGCTAGGGTTTTATCCATCAGAAAAAAACAAATCCACTTTTCAACTCAGAAATGTGTTATGGAGGAGCAAACTTTATTGCAACAAGAATCTCCTAAGAATAGAGATCTCTGGTTAGCAATGTTAAAAACTTTACACAAAGATCATTTTAGTGTTTTAGAAAGCTTGTTTAGTAAATCTTCTAATAGCAACATAACACTGTCTCAGTACTCCAATATGATAACGGCATTAGGGGGCAAAGTAGACACATTCGATGGTAGTAAAACACGCATTTTATTATCAGGTGAATTTTTTAATCTTCCTAGAAATATTTTTCAAGTAACGGGTGGTTTTGATAAACCGCATAAAAGTTCTTCCCCGTTGCATTTTGTGCAAAAGCGCCTAGCCTGTAAAGCCTTGGAAAGGGTTGGATTAACCAAACAGTTAATAGAAGAGTCTATTGAACTTAGACAAAATAAAGCGGCAGTGTTTACTGCCTAAGTTAATGAATTGGATCTAATGCTTATAGTCGAATGTCTTGCTGTTGATCTATAATTTTTTGCATGTTAATTTTTCGATCTTGAATGCGGGTGGCTTCCATAGGGCTATGTTCGGCATACTCTAAAGCTAGATCTAACTGTTTTAAGGCGTCTTTAAACTCTCCTTTTGCAAAATGCCACTCTGCTTGGGATCGATGCAATTCAATGGATTTTTTCATCATACTGTACGCCTTAGCTAAAAGCTGATGGAAATCGGGATCATTACTGTATTCTTTACGATGAGGGGTTAGAAGTTTAATCACTTTTTCAGGTTGTTTGTTTTTCAATAATAAGTTTGCATGCTGCAGCATTAGCGCATAATTTTTGGGGTGTACATCTAGGAGTGCTTTAGATCTTTCCAGTGCTTTCCCAGTTTGTCCAGCCGCTTCTTCTGCCTCTATCAGCCCTAGTTCAATCAGCCAATCACCCTGGTTTTGTGTTACCAATTCTTGTAATAGAGGTAATGCTTCTTTAGTTTGCTGATTTTTTAATAACGCTAAGGCATAACCATATTGAGCAGCTGTTTTGTTTGGATTTTTCCCTGAATTTAAGTGTTCTTTTAGGCGACTAATTTTTTTATGGGTATTTTCTTCCTTTGCCACTTCAAGGCGAGCACGGATCAGATAGAAATATAAACTGCTCGGTATTTTTCGATGTGGAAATGCCTCTGCTCGATTTTGTGCATCGGCAATTCTCGAATCAAAAACAGGGTGAGTTAATAAGTACTCTGGGGGCATTTCAGCATAGAAACTGTTTTGTTTCATCCGTTGGAATACCGTTGCCATCGCGGCAGGATCAAATTGAGTTTTAGAGAGGAGTTGGATCCCAATTCTATCTGCTTCTTGTTCATGTTCCCGGGTAAAGTTGATCATGTTTTGCATATGGCCTGCTAGTGCAGCAGTCGCTAGATGAAATCCAGCTTCAGGGGAGCCTAGGCTGCCAACGGCAATTGCTGCGAGAATTTCTGCAAATGTTAAGGGCATCATCTTACGACTTTCTGCTAAGATCCGTGCTAAGTGACGCTGGGTAATGTGAGCCGTTTCATGTGCTAATACGGCTGCCAGCTCGCTTTCATTATCGACTGCCAATATTAATCCACTGTGTACCGCAACATGTCCACCAAAAAAGGCAAAGGCATTTAACTCTTGAGTATTAACGCCAAAGAAATGTAATTTAAGATCAGGCTCTGCTGCATGGGTTGTAAAGGTGTGAGCAAGATGCTGCAAATACTCATTCACTGCGGTGTCTGCCACATAAAAATGGCTGCCATGGATTTTTTGCATGATCATGTCCCCTATGATCCGCTCCGATTGAGTGTTTAGGCTAGAACCGCTATGTTCACCTAGATCGGGAAAATTTGTTTCAATAGCAGATACGGGGGTATATAAACCCAAAATACAGACAAAAATGATTTTAATCACATTAGATAAATAAGACATCTTTAGATAATATCAGTTGTGCGGCTTTTATACCACTTTGTATAGCACCTTCTAGAGTTGCTGGGAGGCTTGTTTGAATATAATCTCCTGCTAACCAAAGTCTCGGTATTGGAGTACTACTGGAAGGGCGCTTAGCTTCAATGCCCACTTCACAAGAAAAAGCGGCTTGTTTTTCAGTGATTACTCGGAAATCTATAGGGGGTTGTGTTAAATGAGGAAAGAAAGCTTTAAGTTCAGAAACAAGTTTTAAAACCAACTTTTCGGGTTCAAGCTCACTATGGGCGCCTTTTCCCGTTATCACTCCACTTAAGATATGGGGTTGGCCACAAATTTGGCGATCAAACGCCCAATGTAAGGTGCTATTGAAAAGGCCAATCATCGGAAATGGTAGTTGCACTGGACTTGGATAACGTAGATACACAGTGGTAATGGGTTGATAGTGAAAAGAAAGAAGCTTGCTATGTAAGGGTTGGCAGGCTGCAGAGAGATGTTGATAAGGCTCTAATAAACCTGCGGTGATGTGGGGTGGGGTAGCTAAGATCACCGCTTTACCACGATAAATTTCTGTCTTCGTCGCAACACCTTTACATTCACCGTTTTCAATTATAAGCCTTTGTGCTCGTTGATGATACAAAATAGATGTTCCCTGTTCTTTTA
>JBEICO010000055.1:0-8214 GCA_040383965.1 Francisellaceae bacterium | reverse complement strand
TTTTGTATTTACTGAAATTTCTTTTAAAGATTGGCACTGAGACAGGGCCATGCCTAAATCATCCTCCGCCTCACTATTAAACTCTAATGTTAATGCTAAATTTATCCTATTTAAATTTCTAAACCCAGATAAAACCTTTCCCAAATCGCTCTTATCAGCAGATTGTAAAGTATCAAGATCGAGGTTAATAACGGACATTTCAACTGCATACTTTGTATTTCTCTGCGCTTGAAACTCAAGGAGTTGTGATACAGTAAAATTATTGTCAGTTAAGTCAACCGTTTGCAATGCTGGAGAATAGTATAGCGCTTGATCTAAAATTTGAAGAGCAGGTGCATTTAGAGCTGCAAGGTTATTACTACTTAATTGAATTTTTTTTAAATTAGGGCATTGAGAAATGGCTAAGCACAATACCCTAAATCCATCTGCATCTAACTTATGAAAATCGTTAAGATACAAATAAATGGTGTGTAATTTTTTGCACTGCGAGAATGCTTTACCTAAAGCCCGAAAGTCATCGGAACTTAATTGCCCCAAAGCATTATCCGCTAAATCAATTGACTCCAATCCTTCACAACGGGCAATGGCTTTACATAATTCTTGAAAGTGGGCAGATCCTAAAGACCCTAAATTATTAGAACCCAAATGAAGATGAGATATTTTTTTTACACCGAGAAAATGCAATTCCTAAGCGTTGCAATCCAGAAAAATCTAGCGCAACAAATTCACGATCACTGCCCAAATTAATTTCAATAGTATCGTGTACGTCTGTTGAAAGGGCTAACAACTCAGCTAAATGCATTTTAAAATCCTTAGTTTTTGAAATTCCAATTTTGCTACGCTGTCGACTGTAATTTAACTTTTCTTCTTAGTCAACTTTTTTTTACTTATTTGCTTACTTATTTTGATTTAGAAATCATATACTCAATGGCTTTTTTAATTTCTTCATCGCTGCAATTCATGCAAGTTCCTTTAGGTGGCATGGCTTTATAGCCTAGAATAGCGTGCTTCATTAAGGTATCCATCCCTTCTGCAATACGCGGAGCCCATTCGGCTTTATCTCCAAGCTTTGGGGATCCTGCTAAACCGGGGCCATGACAAATATGACAAGTTTCCTCATACCGTTTCTGACCAACATCCATAACAACTGCAGGTTTATCTTCTTGTATCACACCATTTGCATCTATGGTGACTTTTCCTTCGGGTTCAATACGACGTAATATTTCTTTTTCGCTTAAGGATCCGGATAAATCTCCAAAACATAGGGTTGTAATCCCTAGGAATATCACTCCTCCCATGATTGGAAACAGAAACCGCCTCACAACACCATTCCTCCTAAGGATCTAGACTAACCTGCTGATCCATCTTATTATAACGCATTCCTTTGAACACTAAGATCCCAATATCCTTTAAGAGAACCATGAATATCATCGAACATGCAAAAAGGTTACTGATTGAAGGCAAACTGGTTGCCATCCCTACCGAGACTGTCTATGGCTTAGGGGCAGATGCGCGTAACCCTGCTGCTGTCCAAAAAATCTACGCTGCGAAAGGTAGGCCCGCCACCAACCCCTTGATTATACACATACCTAATGTTGATGCAATCCGTGACTGGGCTATCGAAATTCCAGATACGGCATGGCAACTTGCAAGAGCCTTTTGGCCTGGCCCCCTAACCCTAATCCTCAAGAAACACCCTAACGTTTCTCTTGCGGTTACGGGTGGTCAAGAAACCATAGCACTACGCGTCCCTAACCATCCCTTAACCTTAGCGCTTTTAGCAGAGTTCAAAGGCGGGATCGCAGCCCCTTCTGCCAACCGCTCTGGCAAAATTAGTCCGACTACAGCAGCCCATGTTCGTGCAGAATTGGGCACCGCGGTAGATTACATCTTAGACGGTGGCTCTTGTACCCTTGGGATCGAGTCCACCATTTTATCTTTATTAGAACCAATCCCTGTGATCCTACGACAAGGAAGCATTAGCGCCAGCGCTTTACAAGAAATTTTAGGCGACAGGGTAAGACAGGTGGGCGAGTTGGAGGATCCAACACTCTCAACCCCCGGATCAGAACTTTCGCATTATGCTCCTTCGCAGCCCCTTTATTTATTTGACCAAAATGCATTGCTTGAAAAAGTTAAAGCATTATCGGATCAAAATATTTCTTTTAGTGTGATGAGTTTCACTGAAAAACCAAGTGAAATCAAAATTCCGACCGAACAGTGGATCCTAGGATCAACAAATGCTGAACGATATGCGCAACAACTGTATGCAAACTTACATGATTTAGACAAAATAAAAACAGAATGTATTCTAGTAGAGTCGCCGCCAAATACTGAACCCTGGTTTGCGATTAAAGATCGCTTGCGACGGGCTGCTCATCCAACAAAGTAACCGCTGTTTTTAGTTTTTTCTCTTGGCAAAACCTGGAAATAGCGAGTGCAATCAAACGATCAATTAATTCGGCGTAAGGAAGACCACTCGCTGCCCACATTTTTGGATACATGCTGATCTTGGTAAATCCTGGAATGGTATTGATCTCATTTAAAACAATACGCCCATTTTTTTGCAAGAAGATATCCACCCTAGCCATACCTTCACAACATAAAGTGCAAAAAGTTTTAATGGCAAGCGCTTGAATTTCAGCGATTGTTTTTTCAGGCAATTGTGCTGGGATCTCAAACAATGCGCCGTTCTCATCTAAATATTTTGCTTCATAGGAATAAAATTCATGTTGTGGAATGACTTCCCCTGGAAGTGAGGCTATTGGATCTTCATTACCTAATACGGAGCATTCTATTTCACGGCCAGGGATATATTCTTCAATAATGATTTTATGATCAAATTGAAAAGCAAAAGAAATTTTTTCTTCAAATTCACTTATGTCTTTGACTTTTGAAATTCCAACCGAAGAACCTAAATTTGCCGGTTTAACAAAAAAAGGCAACCCCAATTTTTCGACGATATAATCAAAATCTATGTTTTTACGATCCTGCGCCTTATACGTTAAAAATTTAGCAATTGGAATGCCAGCGTCTCTTAACAACCGCTTCATAACATCTTTATCCATACCAACCGCAGAAGCTAAAACCCCTGCCCCAACAAAAGGAATATTGGCAAGTTTCAATAGGCCTTGGATCGTTCCATCTTCCCCATAGGTTCCATGTAGCACCGGAAATATCACATCTAAGGGGCGATCTAAAGGTTGGCCTGAAAGACTCACCAAAGGATCCCCAAACTCTTTGGCAACCAATGCAACGCTTTCTTCGGTTTTCTTGAGATGGATCAATTTGGGATCTTGTACATTGGCCAAACAATTAGCCCAATCATCATATAAAAACCATTCGCCTGACTTATTTATGCCCAGTAAAACCACTTCGTATTTATTTTTGTCCATGGCTTCAATGATACTTTTGGCAGATAACAGCGAAATTTCATGTTCTGCTGACTTGCCCCCAAAAAGAACCCCAACCCGAATTTTTTCAGTCACAGCTAGACACCTTAGTTTTATGTGAGAAAATACAATGCCGATGATATTAACATAGCAGAACAGCTTAAGAACATCCTGCCCTCACCCGCTCTACCGGCTCCCTGCCCCCTCTCCGGTCCAAACGTTATTCTTTCTCCGCCAACTCGTTGGGGGCGTTTGAAAAAATTTAGGCAAGCCGATTTAAATTCCTTAAACGTTTGATAGTGAGTATTACAGTTCATCGTTTTCTTAACCAATTTCCGATAAATATGTCAAACCTTCTATCTATAGTTTTGATAATGATGGTTTATTTGAAAGCAAATCCTTAATTGGAAGTTCGAATTGCAATCTCTGTTGATTGCCATAAGGTGTTACCGTCCTTTTTATAAGGTGCATACCATATGCCGTCAACAGCTTGACAGAACCAGGATTATCAGGCCGAGCGGTAGCCGTAATACTTTTTAGAGGGGAGCCATTGACAAGATATCCATTTTTGACGATTTCCGGAAGGTATACCTTAAATATTGCAGAAGCAATTTCACTCGCATATTTTTGGCCCCAATATTTTTTATCAATTAAAATACCCACTTCAACAACACCATTTTCTTTAGGCCCAAGTGTAACAATCCCACACATTTCATTATTATTTTGTGAGCGCACAGTCAAAGCGCCAAATGGGATATTTTGTTCAAATCTTTTTACCCAAAGATCGACTCTTTCTGCAACTTCTTGCTCGGTTTTTGGTTTTCCATGTTCGAGTTTTTCCATCACAATCGGATCAGCATACAATTTTTGATATTCTTTAAGGTCTGCACATTTTACCGATTCTAAAACCAAATTTGTCGTTTTTATGTGTACTACTAATGTCCCATTCGAGGACACTTCCAATGGTAAAGGTTTTTGTGTTTGGTACATTTTTTTATTTTCAGTTTAATTTTAGAGAACATGAAGATAGCATAAAGAGGTGGCTGCCACCAATGATTTTTTTTTGGTGTATAATCACTTTTTTTATTTTAATATTTTTGGTATAACAGAATATGAATTATCAGCGGAAGAGTTCCAACGATTAAAAACTGCGCATAAAATTACTAACCAAGTTTCCACTTATACAGTCTACCTTATTCATGTCATGATTTAGCTGATGAGTATGACACCTGTTGAAATCAGTTGAATTATTTTATTAAATAAAGACACCGTGGCTTTCTAAAAGATTTAGTTCTTGAACTCAACCCTCGATAACCCGAAATGCTTGTGCCATTTGGTCTTGCTCTCTTGATGAAATTCCCAAACCACTTGCTTCCTTTCTCCAATATTTAACTGCTTGTACAATTTCTTGAATAATCTTATCAGCTTTCTCTGATTTTACTCGAAAGTATTCGGCTACCTCTTTGGCAAGCGTTAAATCTTGTGAATTATCAGATTCGGAAATGTTAAGTTTGAGGCCATCGCCAGTCGTGACTGGATTAATATCATAAGCAGGTGATAAAGACCATCCTTCAGCTTCAAGAATAAAACCATGATTCCTTAAATGATCATCCACATTAGATACACAAATAGAAAATACAATTCGCCGCCATAGTTGTTCGAGATCTTGCGTTGGTTCTACCCCATACCTAAGGATAAATTCTGCAAGTTCAAGATAACTTACACCTTTAGATGCATCATCTCCGTCAGAACGCTGCAACAAAGTCATTGCTGAAGCAAAATGAATACGCTCACCCAAACTTGTTCGATCAAACCGTTTGCTAATAAATGTATGGTTCTGACTATTAAATTTCTCCACTTTTGCTTTTGCCATTACAACCCCAGCTCGCTCCGCAAGTTTATGGACAACCATCTCCCATGCACCCGTATTATTGTCATCATTTCCACTTGGAAACTTGGCAATCCACAAGTGATTATGCTCATCAACAACGCTAGCCTTCGGGCGAGCACCACCTAACGATCCCCCAGGTGCGATTAGCATTTGTAACCATTTTGAGTATTCAGTTTTTTTGTCTGCGTTTTCTTTCTCTAGCTCTAAGCTTGCATGTTCTAACTCTCTTAAAGAAGCCCAGGGTGGTGATGCAAACGCTTTATTATTATCGAGAAATGGTCCTGTTTCATCTGTTCGAAATCTAAGAGCACCCATTCGATGTTCATCAAAAACACCTAGGAGATAATCAGATTCCATTAGTTTTCGTTCTTGACGCTTTTCTTCTCGAGCATGAAGTGCTTCGCGTCGATTCATCAAAAAACGACCCCAGCGATCAGGAGATGAATCTAAAAAGACACCAAAATTTTCTTCTTCATGTGGAGCATATTGTGTTCCTTGAAATAGTCGAAGAAAAGGATCTAAAACTCTAGCTTGGTTATTGGCAAGCCAATGAGAATCATATTCGAATGAGAATATTTCCTTACCACGCACAGCAGTAGCATATAGAATACCCATTAAAGTCGGCTGCGGTAAACCAACCCAATGTGCATGGACTTCAATACTGCGTCTTCGTGATTTATTCATAATCTTTCTTCTCTGGTAAGTTGCGCTTTCGTGAAGCTCTTGCCTTTGTAGGTAAAGCTGCGTCTTGTAGCTTACGTCCTAATTCGTCATCTCGTGCAATTAATTTTAAATCTTTCTCAAGACCTAAACAGAACAAGACATTAACATAAGCACCTAATGCTACTTTTGGATCACCACGTTCTATAGCCAATAGTGTATTGCGAGCTATCCCCGCACGCTCCGCTACCATAACGGCTGAAAGCTTACGACGTAGCCTGGCAAGGCGAATATTTTCGCCTAGCTCTGTTAATATTCTTCGCAGCGAAGGAAGAATGATACTTTTCTCTCTACCCATAATGCTCAATACTTTGATCAATAAGTTACTTAATGCTCATACTATTGAGCATTATAGCAAGATTTTTTTGTTTGCGCTGCTCAAATCTCATAGGAGCTGTGTTTGTATTCAGTTATTCCTGTTGCGATCACATCAGCTAAAACGCTTAAGAACATCCTGCCCTCACCCGCCCTGCGGGCACCCTCTCCCGTGAACGGGAGAGGGATAAGCAATTCCTTTTGTTTTCCGTCGTTGCGAGCTGAGGGCTCCCCCCACGGATTTTTCGGGGAGTTTTTTATATTCTTTGCAGTAAAATATGCGGTTTCGTCTTTGCGAGCGTAGCGAAGCAATCCAGAGGGTGGCGCGAAGCGCCGGGTGAGGGTTAAAATAGAAATGCCTAAAAACAAGGAGTCCCAATATGCTACCCAATGGCTTTACCGTTCTCGATGATTCCCGAATGATATATTCCATGGACTATTTTACTTCCCATAACTTTTTGGGTCGCCCTGTGGCAGGCTACTTAGCCCCCGTTTGTATCCTAACCCATAGCGCTAAAAAAGCACTTATTGCTGTTCAAGATGAATTGGATGCCCTAAAACAAGGCTATCGTTTAAAAATATTTGATACTTACAGACCCACAAGAGCAGTGGCAGATTTTATTGAATGGTCTAAAGATTTTCAGGATCAAAAAATGAAATCTGAATTTTATCCAAACCATCTAAAACATGAACTCTTTAAGCTCGGGTATCTCGCCGAAAAATCTTCGCATTCCAGAGGCAGCACGGTAGATTTAACCCTTGCAGTTGCCCATGCAAATTCCACTCCTACCCAGTTCACAGAATTAGAGATGGGAACCCCTTTTGATTTCTTCGACACCACTGCTCACACCGCAGCGCCAAACATCTCAGAACTTGCCGCGATGAATCGTGATTTTTTTATTAATTTAATGCAAAAACATGGTTTTGAAAACTATCCGCTTGAATGGTGGCATTTTACATTAAAAAACGAACCCTTTCCGGATCAATATTTTGATTTTCCAGTACAAGAATACTCATAAATGTATTAGAGAATAAAAGATGCTAACGGATGATGAAATTAAAGAGATCAATATCACAGAAAGATTGTTTGCAGCTTTACATTCGCCTTCTGGGCTTACGATAAGAGTGCATCCCTCTGTAAAGACTCAAGGGGAGAAACCAACTAGTCTTTCAATTCAATATGAGTCCATTAAAAGCATTATCACCTGTAGAAGCTTAAACAACTTCAAAGAAATTTTAAGTTCTTTTGAAGAACAGGCAAGACATGATAAAACCATTCATTTTACGCTTGTAGAACCAGGCATAACCGTAAACGGTTACAGTGAATTTTTATCATTTAAAAGAGACCTTGAAAAGTTATGTAACCCGCAGGAAAAAAGTTTCGAGCCTCATCTCTAATTAGCAGGCATTACCGCGACACAATAAATACAAAGGATGATTTCCAAGATGGTAAATTTTACTGACCACCGTATTCGGAAAACTTGGGTTGTCTTGTAATAAATATCCTTCCTGCCAATCTGCAATAGGAGTAGTTATAGTAGGCTTTGGCCTTCTTAATACATCTAAATGTGCGACAACACTTAAACCGGTTGCAGTAACATCTAGCACATACAACGGTTTATCACGAGTTAACAACAAAATGTCTTGAGCAACCTCTGGGTAATTACCCCGATAGTGCTGCTCATAATACGGAAAAACTACAAACCCTGCAATATAACGCAAAATAATGCCAAGCATTAACCAGCGCATGACCACCTTAACTTTTTCCTTGCCCATTTCCAAAAATATATAGGCAAAAACTAAAGCACATAACGGATATAGAGGCATGATATATCGTGCGTGGGTTACGGGAACTAACCAATAGGGAATAAAATTTAAAGCTAAAATACAGAGAGC
>JBEICO010000054.1:0-8291 GCA_040383965.1 Francisellaceae bacterium | reverse complement strand
CATTAGGGGAGAATACTTTTGCTAATAATTTTTCTTTAAACTCGGCGGAATACTGGGTACATTTTCGCATACAGGGCTCCATTGTCGCCCCACTAAGTTAGTTTAATTCAGAGGCGACAACTTTCCTGACGCATGGGGAATTCCTCATTACTATTATAATATTTTTGATTTATACCATAAAAAAGCTGTTTTCCCAACTCTTTTTAGTTTAAAAATATCATAATTTTATGAGAACGTACACGTAACTTACTAGGTTTAGTACTGCTTTAACCCGCCGAAGCAGAAGATTCCTCAACAGCCTTCATGCTTAAGCGCACTCGGCCTTGGCGATCAATTTCCAGCACTTTCACTTTAACTACTTGGCCTTCTTCAAGAACTTCTTCAACCGTTGCAATACGGCGTTCCGTAATTTGTGAAATATGCACTAAGCCATCTTTACCAGGTAAGAAATTCACAAAGGCACCAAATTCTGTAATTCGAACCACTCGGCCTTCGTAAATTTTATCGATTTCAACATCTGCAGTAATAAGATCAATTCTGCGACGCACTTCTATGCCTGCGGCTTTATCCACCGAGGCAATTTGTACCGTACCATCATCGTTAATGTCGACTGTTGCGCCGGTATCTTCGGTTAAGGAACGAATGGTAGCACCACCCTTACCGATAACGTCTCTAATCTTTTCAGGATTAATTTTAAACGAAATAATTTGGGGAGCAAAATCTGACATTTCAATTTTGGGAGCTGGAAGCGCCTGATTCATAATGTCGAGAATGTGTAAGCGACCTTCTTTAGCTTGATCCAAGGCCACCTTCATGATTTCTTCGGTGATCCCATCTATTTTAATATCCATCTGCAAGGCAGTAATCCCCTTAGAAGTCCCTGCTACTTTAAAATCCATATCTCCAAGATGATCTTCATCCCCTAAGATATCGGAAATGACTTGAAAACGATCACCTTCTTTAATTAACCCCATTGCAATACCCGCAACAGCAGCTTTAATCGGAACACCTGCGTCCATCAAAGCCAAACTGGTACCACAAACCGTAGCCATCGAACTCGAACCATTGGATTCTGTAATTTCAGATACTACTCTTAACACATAAGGAAATTCGGAATCTTTCGGCAACACACCACGTATAGCGCGTTTTGCCAACATGCCATGACCAATTTCACGTCGCTTCGGACTCCCTACTTGGCCAACTTCACCTACGGAATAAGGAGGGAAATTATAATGCAGCATAAAGGGATCTTTATATTCGCCTAATGGACTATCGATCATTTGCGCATCGCGACCCGTCCCTAATGTGACAACCACAATGGCTTGGGTTTCACCACGCGTAAACAACGATGAACCATGTGTCCGTGGCAATAAGCCGGTGTTAACCGTAATTGGCCGAACTGTTTTCGTATTGCGTCCATCAATGCGAGCTTCACCCGCTAAAATACGGCCTCGAACAATTGAGCTATCTAATTTTTCTAAGATTTTTTGGATCTCAGCTTTCTTTTCATGTGTAGCTTCTTTGCCCGCTATGTTCTCGATAAGATCTGCTTTGATTTGTTTTAAGCGTTGATAACGGACTGGTTTTTCATGAATATGATAAGCAGCAGCCACTTCATTTTCACAACTGGTTTTGATCTGATCCGCTAATTCAACATTTTCTGCTAAAGGCTTCCGATCCCAAGTTGATTTCCCACCTTCTTTAGCCAATTCCTTAATCAATTGGATGATAGGCTGAAATTGCTGATGACCAAACATGACAGCACCTAACATAATAGATTCAGACAATTCATGTGCTTCAGATTCAACCATCAACACTGAATGTTCTGTCCCTGCTACAATCAAATCTAGATCTGAATCCTTTAACTGTGCTTGAGTAGGGTTTAATATATATTTTCCGTCTTTATATCCTACCCTTGCCGCACCCATAGGACCATTAAAAGGAACACCGGATAGCGCGAGCGCGGCGGATGCACCAATCATGGCAGGAATATCCGCTTCTATTTGCGGATCTAAAGACAACACTGTTGCAATAATTTGTACTTCTTGACTAAAACCTTTGGGAAATAAGGGACGAATAGGACGATCAATTAATCTAGAAATTAAAGTTTCACGCTCACTTGGCCTACCTTCTCGCTTAAAAAAACCTCCAGGGATCTTGCCAGCAGCATATGATCTTTCCTGGTAATCGACTCTAAGCGGTAAAAAATTCTGTGGCGTACCCATTTCTTGCAACCCAACTACAGTCACCAACACCGAGGTATCATCTAAACTTATGATGACTGAACCAGATGCTTGCCTTGCAACCACGCCCGTTTCTATTACCAGCCGGTGATCACCAAATTGAATTGTCTTCTTAATCGCAGCCACACTCATTCCTTATAAAAAAACTTTAAAAATAACAAAAAAGTAAAAAAGGATTATCCTCTTAGACTAAGATCCTGAATAAGCTTAGCGTACAACTCTAAGTTTGCTAATTTTAAGTAATTCAGCAATTTCCGTCTACGATTTACCATACCAATTAATCCACGACGCGAATGAAAATCTTTCTTATGCATTTTCAAGTGATCGGTCAACATGTTAATTCGAGCTGTTAATAATGCAACTTGAACTTCGGGAGACCCCGTATCTTCTGCAACACGCTTAAAACGTCCCACTATTTCGGCTTTGACCTCTGTACTAAATCGCATGACAATCTCCTTTAAAGGAAGTTATAAAACTTAATTACCCTATTGATACATAATCCTGTGCATTAGTGTACCTTATCGTCCTTTATAAGGGAACCACTTCCTGAGTTAGACGTCGAGGCACCAAGGGCAGTGTCTACTGACAATAATAACGGATCTATAAACTCTAACCCTTTAACAGATTCACTTTCTAACATTTCAAATGTATACATTTGTGCCTCTGAATAAGGCCCTGCGCCCAAGCGCCGTAGCTCTATCACATGTGCTCCACACCCAAGCGCCTCACCAAGATCTTCCACTAAAGTTCTGATGTAAGTACCCTTACTAACTCGTGCTTCAAGCGTTAAATAGTTATCTTGATGTTTTATGAGTTTCAATTCATATATTGTGATATCTCTAGAATTTCGCGGAATGGTAATTCCCTGTCGAGCTAATTTATATAAAGGCTGTCCATGGTGCTTAAGGGCAGAATACATAGGAGGAACCTGTTGCAATTCACCCCTAAAGCGTCCTAATACTTCCTCCAACTCTGCTTCGGTGAACGACACCGCTTTTTCTTCAATAATACTTCCTTCGCTATCGCCCGTGGTGGTTTTTACGCCCAATAGCGCGGTTACCCGATAATGCTTATCCGATCCTAATAAACCTTCAGCACATTTAGTGGCTTTTCCAAAACAAATGGGCAATAATCCTGTGGCAATGGGATCTAAACTTCCCGTATGTCCCGCTTTACGTGCTTGAAATAAGCGTTTTACTTTTTGAAGTGCTAAGTTAGAAGTGATGCCCTTTGGCTTATCTAAGATTAAAATTCCATGAACCTCTCTACGATTCACGAACACATTGCTCCAATAATGAACTGATGCGATTTCCTCGTATTACAGAACCATCATAAACAAACACAGGTTTTGGGATAATTCGTGCATTCAAATCACGAGCCAGATGACATCTAAAAAACCCCATAGCTTGATTCAAAACTTTAAGCGTTTCAGTTACTTTCTCTTCTTCCATCACAGTAACAAAAATCTTAGCCTGTTTTAGATCAGGAGAAACATCTACTGAAGAAACGGTTACCATGCCTACTCTTGGATCTTTAAACTCAGATCGCAATAGCCGTGCTATAGCGCGATGAACAACATCGGCAACCCGATCGGATCGTTTAAAATTCTTTGGCATGATGCATTAACTCCGTAAAACTTCTACGGTTTCAAATACTTCGATTTGATCACCCACTTTAACATCATTATAATTTTTAACCCCGATACCACATTCAGTTCCATTGCGAACCTCAGAAGCATCGTCTTTGAATCGTCGTAATGACTCTAATTCGCCTTGATATATCACCACATTATTTCTCAAGACTCGAATAGGACATCCACGCTTAACGATCCCTTCTATAACCATGCAACCTGCAACCGCACCTAACTTCTGAGAGCGGAATACGGTTCGCACTTCAGCTAATCCTAAGATTTGCTCTTTATATTGTGGGCCTAATAACCCATTAATAGCGCGTTTAATATTATCTACTACGTCGTAAATAATACCACTGTAGTAAATTTCAAAAGATTCTCTTTCTGTTAATCGCCTAGCGGAAGCATCGGCTCGAACATTAAACCCAATAAGAACTGCCGAAGAAGCCATTGCCAAGGAAACATCCGATTCATTAATTCCACCAACGCCAATAGCCACAATTTTAACTTTAACTTGATCGGTCGATAAGCCCTCTAATGCCTCCATTAATGCTTCCGCAGATCCATGCACGTCTGTCTTTAACACAATATTTAGAACTTTGGATTCACCCTGCTGCATTCTGTCAAAGAAACCCTCAAGCTTAGAAGATTGCTGACGCAACATTCGAATATCACGATGTTTTACTTGCCGAGAAAGTGCTACTTCTTTCGCCTTTCGTTCGTCACTAACCACCTGGAAAGTATCGCCTGCCTGAGGGGTACCCGATAAGCCCAATACCTCTACCGGCATTGCAGGACCAATCGTATCAATTTGTTGCCCTAATTCATTCATCATGGCTCTTATCCGCCCAAACTCAGATCCAGCCAGTAAGACATCACCCCGACGTAAAGTCCCTCTTTGCAGTAAAAGAGAGGCAATGGGGCCTCTGCCCTTATCTAAGCGTGCCTCCAATACCACCCCAGTCGCATTACCACTAATAGGGGCTTTAAGTTCCAGCATTTCCGCTTGTAAACTAATGGCTTCTAATAAAGCATCAATTCCAGTTCCTTCTTTTGCAGAAACTGGGATAAAAATAACATCTCCTCCCCAAGCTTCGGGAGTAAGTCCATGAACCGATAATTCATTATAAATTCGATCGAGATCTGCATCTTTTTTATCAATCTTATTTATAGCAACCACAATAGGAACATTCGCCGCTTTAGCATGCTGGATCGCTTCAATAGTCTGGGGCATTACTCCATCATCTGCAGCCACCACTAAAATTACCAGATCTGTACACTGAACTCCCCGTGCTCGCATCGCTGTAAAAGCAGCATGACCCGGAGTATCTAAGAAGGTGATATCCCCACGGCTGGTATTAACATGATAAGCCCCGATATGCTGTGTAATTCCACCCGCTTCTTTTGCAGCAACTTTCGTGGTACGAATGTAATCTAGAAGGGAAGTTTTGCCATGATCAACATGCCCCATTACCGTCACAATCGCAGCACGAGGTAACATTTCACCCATTTCTTCTTCTTTTAAGAGTGTTTCTAAAGAGGTATCTTTCAGAATAACGCCGGTATGCCCCATAGCTTCTACCACCACCAACGCCGTTTCTCGATCAAGCGTTTGATTAATGGTTGCAATGGTCCCCAACTTCATGAGCGTTCTAATAACATCTGCTACTTTGGCTGACATCTTCTGAGCCAATTCTGCAACTGTTATCATTTCAGGAATCATAACTTCTCTTACTAAGGGCCCAGAAGGTTTCTCAAAATTATGTTTCTTTTGAATTTCTTCCAAGTAACCTTTAAATTCTTTTTTAGAACCTTTCCCAGATCCTGAAGCTTTGGCTTTAATTTTGCCTGCTCGCCAACCTAAACGTGCTAACGGCTTTTGTTCTTCAACTTCTTCAGATTCTTCACTGCTAACAATATCTAAACTTGCGACAATCTTGCCTTTGTTCCATTCCTCAGGTTCGGTACGCACTTTCGGTTTATTGCGATTTCGCTTTTTTTCTTCTTCATCTAATAACTCACGTGTTGTTCGGCCTCGTTTAGTAACAGTTCCCTTGTCTTCTTTTTTAGCTTGACCACTTTCACTTGTATTGCCTAAGGATACAGCTTCCGCATTGACCTCTTTACCTTTGGTATCAGCGGAATTTTCTACGCGATCCCCTAATGCAACTTCATCTTTCGCTGTAGCTTCGATACTATCGACTACAGTTCCAGAATTTAAAATTGCGATATCAGCAACGACATCTTCTTTGGCTTGAATATCTGCAGTCTCTAAAACTTCTTCTTCAACATGAGATGCATCTCGTTTAACATACACATGGCGTTTTTTTCGAACAACGCTTACGGTGCCTTTACGGCCTGATGAACGCTGAACTTTAATTTCAGTTTTACTTTGCCGTTTTAAAGTAATTTTCTTCGGCTCAGTGCTTAATGGATCCGTTTGGCCTTTTTTTAATAATGCAGACAATGCCAACTTCGCTTCTTTCGAAACAGTATCATCGGCAGCCAACTTAAATCCGGCTTCGGCAAATTGTTCAATTAATCGTTCACACTCAATCTCAAATGACTTCGCCATTTGTTCGACAGTATCAGCTGGCATAAACCACCTCCCTCACCATAAGCCTTTAGCCACCTATACAAACCAGTGGGCTCGAGCTGCCATAATCAGCTCTGCGGCCTTGGGATCTTCTAAATCTGTAATGCTTGTCAAATCATCCACCGCAAGCTCTGCCAAATCATCTCGAGTAATAATTCCTCGTTTGGCCAGCTCAAAAGCCAAATCCTTAGTCATCCCAGGGATTTCCAATAATTCTTCCGATGGAACATTTTCATTTAACTTCTCTTCTGTAACGATCGCTTTAGATAACAACGAATTCTTTGCTCGAGCTCTAAGCTCGGTCACAATTTCCTCATCAAATCCATCAATTTCTAATAACTCTTGTACCGGTACATAAGCCACTTCTTCAAGACTGGTAAACCCTTCTTCAATGAGTAAGGCAGCCACATCTTCATCTACTTGCAACTCTTCGGTAAAAACACCTAATAATCCCTGTTGCTCTGCTTCTGTTCTTTCTTTTGCTTCAGTATCCGTAATCACATTTAGCTCCCATCCAGTAAGCTCGCTCGCCAATCTTACATTTTGACCATTACGTCCAATCGCTTGAGACAAATGATCTTCTGTTACGGCAACATCCATCGTATGCGCATCATCATCAACAACAATGGATACCACTTCAGCGGGTGCCATCGCATTCATCACAAATTGCGCAGGGTTGTCATCCCACAGCACAATATCAACCCGCTCACCACCCAACTCATTCGAAACCGCTTGAACGCGCGCGCCCCGCATTCCCACACAAGCGCCGACAGGATCAATGCGCCCATCATTAGTTTTAACAGCGATTTTTGCCCTTACACCAGGATCGCGTGCTGCACTTTTGATCTCAATGATCCCTTCTCCCACTTCTGGAACTTCAATCTTGAATAATTCAATTAACATTTCACTGCAAGTACGGCTTAATATCAATTGCGGTCCGCGAGCTTCCATAATCACATCGCTCAAATAACATCTTAATCTATCGCCTGGTCGCACAGCTTCTCTTGGCAATAAATCTTCTTTGCGCATAAAAGCTTCTGCATTGCCCCCGAGATCCATAATAACTGCTTCACGACTGCTCTTTTTAACAACACCGATAACCAATTGTCCTTTCTTCTTTCGAAATTCATCTGCAACATTCTCAAATTCAGCTTCGCGAACTTTTTTCAAGATCACTTGCTTTGCTGTCTGCGCAGCAATACGCCCAAATTCTACAGATTCCATCGGTAATTCTAAAACATCACCAACTTTGATCCCTTTGGATTGTTTTTTAGCATCTGCTAATGTCATTTGCGAATCCGGAAATTCTAGCGGCTGATCGTCTTCGGGATTATCCACCACTGTCCATAATCTGAAAGTATCATAAATACCTGTTTTACGATCAATAACAACCTTTACCTCTGCTTCTGCTCCATACTTTTTCTTGGTTGCAGAAATTAAGGCAGCCTCAATTGCCTGAAATATAACCTCTTCGGATACTCCTTTCTCATTTGAAACAGTACCGACGACTAATTTTAGCGGAATCTCTTTGCTCATATTGCTAGCCTCGCTATCATAAGCTATTGAAAGCCTACCATTCTGGCACTAAACGTGCCTCTTCAATCTCTCCGAAAGAAAACTTTACTGTACCGGCTTCAGTAAGCACAGAAATAGCTTCACCCTCTACGCTCAATAATTTACCTTTAAAATGCCGCTGCCCGTCCTTTGCTGCGGTACATTCAATGGACATCAATTTTCCAATTTGCAAAGCACACTGGGATGCCGAAAATAAAATTCGATCCAACCCTGGAGAAGACACTTCCAGTGTATATTCCCCCAATTG
>JBEICO010000053.1:0-8315 GCA_040383965.1 Francisellaceae bacterium | reverse complement strand
GGGGCCTAAATAAATACCTTCGAGTCGCATGGCATGGAAGAATTTTTTAAATAAAGGGACGTTGCATTTCATTACGTGATCATAACTGGTCAGGATTTTATCTTTAGTAAACGAGAGCCCAAAAATGCTACCTATGTTTCGTGCTTGCAAAGGAATAGAATACCGCTCTGCTAATGACATGATCTCATCAATTAAATAGCATGTCGCTTGATTAAGCGTTTTGTACACATGAGGTTCAAGAAGTAGTTGTAAGGTGGTAAGTCCTGCAGTCAAGGCAATAGGATTACCCGATAATGTTCCTGCTTGGTAAACTGGGCCATTCGGGGCTAAAAATTCCATGATATCTTTTCTGCCGCCAAAAGCTCCCACCGGTAACCCTCCACCAATGATTTTACCGAGACAAGTCAGATCAGGTTTTACTTGATACAATTCTTGGGCACCCCCAAGGGCAACTCTGAACCCTGTTATCACCTCATCGAAAATAAGTAGGGTATTAAATTTATCACAAAGAGCTCGTAAGCCTGGGAGAAATTCTGGCAAAGGGAGAACACAATTCATATTGCCAGCCACGGGTTCTACAATAATAGCAGCAACATCATCCCCATACTCAGTGAGTAGGGTTTGCACCGCTTTTAAATCGTTAAAAGGGGCTGTCAAGGTTTGTTGGGTAAAAGCATCTGGTACACCTGGAGAATCTGGGATACCGAAGGTTAATAAGCCGGAGCCGGATTTTACCAGGAGCCCATCGGAATGGCCGTGATAACAGCCTTGGAACTTAATGATTTTATTCTTTCCGGTAAAACCTCTGGCTAATCGAATAGCGCTTTGAGTAGCTTCAGTACCCGAATTGACCATTCGAATTTGTTGTATAGATGGCATAATATGGGTGATTAACTCTGCCATTTCCACTTCAATTTCAGTCGGAGCACCAAATCCTAGGCCTTGGGTGATGGCTACATGAAGTTTTTCCGTCACCAGGGGATGGGCATGACCCAAAATCAAGGGTCCCCAGGAGGCGACATAATCAATATACTGATTTCCATCGACGTCTATGAGGTAAGGGCCCTTGCCCTTTTTAAAGAAGATAGGAGTTCCCCCAACACTTTTGAAGGCTCTGACAGGCGAATTTACCCCTCCTGGGATAACGGTTTGTGCCCTGGAGAATAACTTGCTAGAATGCAACATTAAAATTGCTCATCTGATTGAAGAAGTTGCGTTCCATTCTAAACTTCTTTTTTTGGGAACACAATATTAAAGTTATTTAGTTTTCTTAAATTTATGGGGTGAATGATATTATGGAAATTTTAAATCTAGCCGATCGAAATTTTATGTGGTCGATGGGTGCTGTCTTGTTAATTTTTTGTACTTTTTATTTTTTAGCCTCTCGAAGGCAGAATGTTGCTTTAAAAAAAGTAGATGATTCTTTAAAACGCCAAGAACAAGCTAATCACCAACTGGGATTAATACTCACGGAATTGCGTCGTTCTAATCGTTTGTTGGCAGAATTGGCAAATATTGAACCAACAGATGAACAATATGCAGAACCCAATAACGTGGCATCATCGTCATATCAAACAGGTGCTAGCGAAACATCAACCGATCCCCAGTTTAAATTATATGTGGGAAATATTGATTATTCGGCAACGGAAGCAGAATTAGGTGCTTACTTCGCTCAATATGGCAAAGTAGAATTCGTCAATATTCCCGTTAATAGATATACAGGAAAGGCTCGAGGTTTTGGTTTTGTCACATTCCTCTCTAAAGAAGATGCAGAACGTGCAATGTCTTTACATGGGAGTGAATTTAAAGGGCGCCAAATTCAAGTGAATTTTGCAAAAGAGCGAGAGACTGCCTAATGAAGAGATATATGTGTTTGTTGTGCGGTTATATTTACGATGAGGAATTGGGTTGGCCGGATGATGGCATTGCAGCAGGAACCCTTTGGGATGATATTCCCCCAAATTGGCGTTGTCCAGATTGCGGTGCAACTAAATCTGATTTCGAAATGGTTGAAGTTGCGATAGATACGGAATAATAACTGAATAGTACCAGAGATTGGATCTGGAATTTAGACTTTGCTTATGTGAGAATTTCATTTGATCTTGTTCAAGTGACAAAGTCTAAATTTCAGATCCGCCCCCTTCAAAATGGTTTTATAATCGCCAGAATTACAATTCCAATTAATAATAGCACTGGAAATTCGTTAAGCCATCGGTAAAACACATGAGAATGGCGGTTTTGATCCCGCTGAAATTGGCGACGTAAATAATCGCAGTAAAGATGAAACAATATTAAGATTAAAACCAATCCAATTTTAAGATGCAACCATAGCGATGTTCTATATAATTCCCATGCATAGGCTTTTAAGAGCCAAAAGCCAAGCGCAATTGTGATAATGGCTCCTGGTGTCATAATGCCGTAATACAGCTTACTCTCCATGATTTTAAAGCGTTCTTGGCTTATCTTGTCCTCGCTCATGGCATGGTACACAAAGAGTCTAGGCAAATAGAAAATGCCACTAAACCAAGTGACCATGAAGATGATATGAAACGCTTTAACCCAGAGCATAGTAGTGTCCCTCAAACGACGTTCCAAGTAACTTTACAGTATTTTATTAATGTAGTCTATTGACTTATTCCCTAAAGTCACAGATAATATCTACATGAGTATACAAACATCTGCAAATCCTTTATCCATAACAGAAAATGCTATCGCTAAAATTAAAAATTTAAAAGCCAAAAGCGGTAAGGAAAATTTAAATCTTAGGATTTATATTGTGGGGGGCGGTTGTTCTGGTTTTAAATATGGCTTTGCTTTTGATGAAAAAATTAATGACGATGATTTTATCATTACTCATGATTCTGTTAATGTCGTGGTAGATGTGATTAGTGCGCCTTATCTGGTAAATGCAGTGGTCGATTATACTGAAAATTTACAAGGCTCTCATTTTACAGTTCAAAATCCTAATGCGGAAACTACGTGTGGGTGTGGATCTTCTTTCTCTTTAAAAGAAGATCAATTAGAAGCATGACGATTTCCATAAATACCGCCCAATACCACAGCATTTCGAGCACCTGTGACAGCAGGACAATTTCCAGGTTTGCCTTCAAGTGTTTGTTTGGCTAGCCACGCAAACAACATAGCCTCTACCCAGTCGGGAGAAATACCTAATTGTTCAGTGCTCTGCACGTTTCGTCCTAACAAAGTACTTAAAGTTTCCATTAAATATCGATTATGAACGCCGCCACCACAAACATATATTGCCGCATTAGCACCACCATATTGATGAATGGCATTTGCCAGCGAATGCGCTGTTAAGGCCAACAAGGTGGCTTGTATATCTTTTGGAGATAGCTTTACGTTATGGGTAGTTGCTATAGGATCAATAACATCAATTTTTTCGTTTAACCAATGTAAATTAAAATATTCTCTCCCCGTGCTTTTGGGTGGTTTTTTTGAAAAATAAGGGTCTTTTAAGCATTGATCCAATAATGCTTGATTTATTATTCCACTTCCTGCGAATTCACCATCTTGGTCATAGGATTGATTAAGATGTTTTTTGATCCAAAGATCCATTAAACAATTGCCAGGTCCGGTATCAAAACCGGTAACAGGAATATTTGGATCAGAATTCAACAAAGTGATATTGCTGATCCCGCCAATATTAACAATAACTCTATTTTCATTCTTGTCGAAAAAAGCATTTTGGTGAAAGCCAGGCGCTAAAGGGGCACCTTGTCCACCTACAGCGATATCTCCATTTCGAAAATTGGCAATAGTGGGGATCCCAGTTTTTACAGCGATAATATTGGGATCGCCAATTTGGAAGCTAAAAGGAAAATCATTGTTAGGGGAGTGGCGTAAATTTTGGCCGTGAGAACCAATAGCTTGGATTTCATTGCTTGATACTTTTGCTTCTTTTAATAAACATAACACGGCATCTGCAAATAAGTGCCCAGCTCTAGCATTTAGGGTACAGATTTCATCAATAGAGGTATTCCCAATTTCAGAGATCCGCAGGCAGTCCTTGCGAAAGTCTTCTGGGATAGGGTAGTTAATGGCAGTAATAAGAGTAGGGATATGGGTTAAGAATTCAACTAGAGCAACATCAACAGCGTCCATGCTGGTGCCAGAGAGTACACCAATATATCGGTTACTCATTCACTGGGTATTCAGCACGTGCCATATTAATTTTGTTTTCATGTAAGTCTAGTAAGCGGATCATTTCTTTTGCATGTGCAATGAAATGGCGCTTATTACGTTCTGCAATGGGATTTTTCTTTGGCATAGCTGTTAGCGGATCGCGATGGATCCCATCCACACGGAATTCATAATGTAAGTGATCACCGGTAGCAAGGCCTGTGCGGCCAACGAAACCAATGACTTGTCCTTGTGCCACTTCGGCTCCGACTCGCATCCCCTTCGGAAACTTAGAGAGATGGGCATACAAAGTGGAATAGCGAGCGCCATGCTGCAATTCAACGACATTACCGTATCCACTTCTTTTACCTGCAAAAACCACTTTACCATCTCCGGTTGCCTGTACAGGGGTTCCATGGGGGGCAGAATAGTCAACACCATTGTGGTGACGCATGTGATGCAAAATGGGGTGTCTGCGATGGCCAAAATGCGAACTTATTCGAGTGAAATTAACAGGGGTTCGCAAAAAGGCTTGGTGCATACCGTAACCCTCTGGAGAGAAATATCCGGTTTGGCCCGACTTATCTGTATATCTTACTGCTTGATGTTTGGTTCCGCCGTTAATAATTTCAGCTGCTAAAATATGTCCTGTTTGAATTCTTTCGCCGTCCAAGCATTTTTCTTCATAAAGGACCCGGAAGGTATCATTCGGTTGAAGATCTAATCCAAAATCAATATTCCAGCCAAAAATTTCGACCATCTGCGCCAAAATATTCTGATCAAGTCCTGCTCGTTTTCCAGAAGAAAATAAAGAATTCTGGATTTCACCTTTTCCAAAAGCTATTTGTTTTTCGAGGGGTGCAAGTTTATGCTCTACCTGGAATCCGTTCTCTTGTCTTGTAATATAAAGCGTACTGCCTGGAGCAAGATCCAATGTGAGTGCTGCAAGTTGTTGCTGTGCATCTATCTGGACATTTAAAACCTGACCTGGGCGAAGTGATCGCAGGCCTCTAGCGGCAGGATCAGCTTCCATAATTTCATGCACATCTTTTGTGGGGATACCCAGTCTTGCAAAGATTTTTGTCAGGGTATCTCCTTCACGAATTTTAATTACTTGCATATTTTCGACAGGATCATTTTCAGTTTCTGTCGCTTCTGCTACAACAGCCACTTCTTCTTGCATGGCTTCTGGTAAATTTTCTTCAGGTTTTAAATGCAATGCATTTCGTTTGCTGGGGGCAGCTACTTTTGCTTCTGCCTTTAGGTCGGGCTTACTTTCTAAGCTAGTAGCCGCAGAGATTTCGGATCCTGCAAGGGGTGTTGGCACAACGACAGGAAGTGTAACAGAAGCAATTGATCCATCCATCGTAGAAGAGGGTTTGCTATTTGAAAACAAAATTACCAGGCACACGAACGCCATGAAACCCAAACTTACATGAAGAGTACGTTTTAAAATGGGCGATCTCATTTGCGCCGCTTTTGGTTTATAATCGAATTTCACTGTGAGTATCAAATCCTTTCAGTCATGGTTAATAGTAAGTTAGCGAACAAATAATGATTGATTTAGCTATTAATCCTATTAAAAGATAGTTTGAGCTTCAAAAGCAGTCAAAACCTGTTTCTTCGAAAGTGATTAATAATTACCATAAAGAAAGGCAAATGGGAATAGTAAATTGTCATCATGAGAGAGCTGGAGTAATAGGTCAATGCTAGATAAATTAGATCCACAATTAGCACTTATGCGCCGTGGTGCAGAGGAAATTCTAGTCGAACAAGAATTAGTTGGATTACTTAAAAGCAAAAAACCCTTAAGGATCAAAGCAGGGTTTGATCCTACTGCACCCGATATTCATTTAGGCCACACCGTTTTATTAAACAAGTTAAAGCATTTTCAAGATCTAGGTCATCACATATTACTTCTGATCGGTGATTTTACCGCCATGATCGGTGATCCGACTGGTCGTAATGTTACTCGAAAACCTTTAACTGAGGCAGAGGTGCTTCAAAACGCGAATACCTACCAAACCCAAGTTTTTAAGATTTTAGATAAAAATAAAACTGAAGTCGTCTTTAATTCAAGTTGGATAACCAAGCTTGGTGCTCAAGGATTAATTCAACTGGCTTCAAACTATACCGTGGCTCGCATGTTAGAAAGAGAGGATTTTAAACAGCGCTATCATTCTAATCAGCCCATTGCCATTCATGAATTTTTGTATCCCTTAATTCAAGGATATGATTCTGTGGCGATACAAGCAGATATTGAAATTGGGGGAACTGATCAAAAATTTAATTTACTAATGGGAAGGGAATTACAAAAGCACTATGGCCAGAAGCCTCAAGTTGTGATGACATTTCCCTTATTAGAAGGACTGGATGGTGTGCAAAAAATGTCTAAGTCTTTAGGCAATTATATTGGTATTAATGAGTCTCCAAAAGAAATCTTTGGTAAAATCATGTCCATTTCCGATACCTTAATGTGGCGCTATTATGATTTACTGAGTTTTGAATCCATCGAAGCCATAGAACAGCTCAAACTATCTGCCAAAGAAGGCGCTAATCCAAGAGATATTAGGGCATTGTTGGCAGAAGAAATTGTGGCGCGCTTTCATGGCGATAAATCCGCGATCGACGCACATCAAGGGTTTACGGATCAATTTCAGAAGCATCAGAAACCTGAAGATATTGAAGCAAAAACCCTCCAAATTTCTGAAAATGAAATCCCTCTTGCCAATCTGCTTAAAATGGCAGGCATGGTAGCCAGCACTTCTGAAGCAATCCGCTTAATAGAACAAGGCGCTGTTCGTATAGATGATGTTAAAATTGAGGATAAAGCTAAGATGATTGTTGCTGATTCTAAAGATCATCTTTACCAAGTGGGTAAAAGGAAGTTTGCAAGTCTTAACCTCCGTCGTACAAGTTAATTATAGAAAGTGTACAGACGATCATGGTTTTGGCTTAATAGGGCTCAATGATACATCCATTAGGAGATATGGCGAATACAATATCTGAATCCATATCTGTCATAACATAACATTGCCATGTGAGAGCACCATCTGCAGCAGCTGTACTTCGATAAATAAAAAAGAAGTTTCCACCAAATTCATCAAAGGGCGCGTTTGCTTCGGAGTAGCATATATCTGTGTCCCAATTTCCATATCCAATCCAAGCAACTGTGGGCTGATAAGCATTCCAGCTTACCCCTTGAGTGTAATTACTCATATTATTACAGCTTAAGTCCCCCGTGCTTGCTACATGCTCATTAATGGCAGTTTGCCCTGCTTGAACAGCGTTAAGCAGGGCTGCGGTCTTTGACTTTAATACATACGTTTTATAGCTAGGAATTGCAATTGCAGCCAAAATTCCGATTATTGCAATAACAATCATAAGTTCAATTAATGAAAAACCTTTTGAATTTGTGTGGTTACGCATTCTCAATCTCCACGTTTTATTATCATTACTAATAAGTTTGACCCATTGTTCCAGGAAAGTTAATTTAATTTTTGTCGTCTGTCTTTGCTGTAAAGGTTACGTAATTCGCGGACAAGAAACGCGCGCGGTCGAAGCTCTGTTTTTTGCATTTTTGAAACAAAGTTAGCTCCGACTCGACAGCTTCCGCATCTAACCTTTCATAGAAAGCGTTGGGGTCAGATCTTTCATGTTAATTAACGTTATAGATCTGACCCCAAGATTTTAATTTTGCACAACAATAATGCAACAAATGAGGCTTCGACCCCGAACTTATGAGCAGGTTTAACCAGGTTGCGGTGCTTTTCTTTGGATGCTCTCTCTAACCGCTGTTACAGTATTGGTTACTTTTTCCTCGTGTTGTTTGAGAAGAAGTGACAATTCAGAGGTTAATTTTTTGGTATTGTCAATGATTTTACGAATTGGCATACCTTCTTGTTCGCATTTCTCAATATAAGCATATACTACTGGAAATTTTGTTGATTCTAGAAAGGTCGCGTATTCTTGCGAGCGTAAAAAATTAGCGGTGGTTTGGCATATCATGTTTTTATGTGTTGCAAATAGGACTATATTCTCATCAAAGCCAAACATGTATCCATAGTAACGGGCTACGATATTTTGTGCAAAATTTTCCTTTTCAACAGCAGACATTTCATCATAATGTTTATGGTCATGTCCTGCAAAACTTTGCTGAAAAAAGCTAGCCAGGG
>JBEICO010000052.1:0-8318 GCA_040383965.1 Francisellaceae bacterium | reverse complement strand
TTTAGGGTTTCCGCCTGGACGTTCTTTCTTATCTCGCAACTCAAAGTTGCCAAATCCGGACAGTTTGACAGAAACCCCACTTTCTAAAGTAACTCTGATCTCTTCAAAGACCTGATCTACTAAATCTTTGGAAACTAACTTGGTTAAACCTAGCTCCTTCTGTAATCCTTCAGCAAGTTCAGCTTTGGTGAGCGTCATATCATTATTCCCTCAGAATGGCCTGAAATTGTTTCTTTAGCATGCTTAGTACTCCTTGTACGATGTCATGCACTTCACGTTCTACAAGCGTGCGTGATGGATGCCTTAAAATCAAGCCCACAGCAACACTTTTTTGCCCTAGTTCAATGCCGCGACCTTTATAAACATCAAATATCAACAAATCCTCTAAATAATCACCTGCGGTTTGTATAATAGCTGTTTTTAATTCATCCGCAGGCACTTGATCATTCACTAAAATAGCAATATCCCGACGAATAGCTGGAAATTTAGACAAGATACTGCACACTGGGAGTTCTGTGTTCTGCAAATACTGAAGATTTAATTCGAATACAATAGCAGCACCTTCTAAACCCAAAGTTTTCTGTATCTGAGGATGTAATACGCCCAAATATCCTATAGGGCAATTCCCTAGAAAAATCTCAGCAGACTGTCCAGGATGCAATACGGGATGATCTGTATTGACAAACCGCAGATCTTGCGCCCCAACTAATGCAAGTAATGCTTCAATATCGCTTTTGAGATCATAAAAATCAGGGGATCGCGCAGGTTCGCCCCATTGCTCTCTTAATAAAGATCCCACAGAAACACCTGCCAACATTTTTGACTCAAGGATTTTACCTCTGTTTTCTCTAAAACAAGTTCCCATTTCAAAAAGGCGAACACGAGAACATTGCCGATTTTGATTATAGGTAACGGCTTGCAATAACCCCGGCCATAAACTTTCTCGCATCATTGCCATATCAGCGGCAATTGGGTTTATAATGACTAAAGGATTTGTTTTTGATCTAAACAATTGTGAAATAACAGGATCCATAAAACTATAGGTGATAGCCTCATCATATCCTCGAGCCATAAAAAGCGCTTTAAATGCCCGATGGGTAATTTCTGCGCTTCTGTTTAGAGAATACTCAATAGATCCCGACATTTTCTCCGAGGGCAAACGATCTAAACCATACACTCGCGCAATTTCTTCAATCAAATCCACTTCAATCGCAATATCTTGGCGGAAACTGGGAGGCGTCACACTAAAGGCTTCTTTTTGATCAGATACTTGCATGCCTGCCCGTTGTAAAATACCTTGCACTTCTACCTCTGGGATCTCTGTTCCTAATATTGTTTTGATACGTTCTTTCCGAAGTGAGATTATGGGAACTTTGGGAATAAACTGTTCATTCTTTTCTTCTACAAGGGCTCCACTTTCTCCGCCTGCCAACTCAATTATTAGCTGTACAGCTCGTTCTAAAGCGCGTTTTTGTAACTCTGGATCAACACCCCTTTCAAAACGAAAAGAACTCTCAGATCGAATGCCATAGTTTTTCGATGCCAAACGAATCGCAATAGGATTAAAATAGGCACACTCAACAAAAATGGATTGGGTGGCTTCACCCACAGCAGAATATCCCCCCCCCATAACACCAGCAAGTGCCTGAACTCGCGATTTATCGGCTATCACAAGTGTCCCTGCTTTCAAGATCACTTGCTGTTCATCTATCAATTGAACGCGTTCACCTTCTACAGAATTTCTAACGACAATTTCCTGGTCTAGTTTGTCGAGATCAAACGCATGAAAAGGTTGGCCTAATTCCAACATCACATAATTCAAAATATCCACAATAATTGAAACACTACGGATCCCAGCCCATTCTAAGCGATTCTTAAGCCAAGCAGGGATTTTTGCAGTAGCATTAACGTTGAACACAGTGCAGCCTAAATAGCGAGGACAAAGCTCAGGGTTTTCAATTCGCATAGGCAATATTCTTTTTTGAGAGGCGGCAATAGTTGACTTTGGAATAGCTAAGTAAGGCATTTTATTCAATAGTGATACTTCACGAGCAATGCCTTCCATGCTCAAACAGTCCCCCCGATTAGGCGCTATTTTTAAAGTCCAAATTGTCTGCTTCTCTTGATCACCCACCTTTTCAGATCCATCCACTTCGATCCCAACTTGGGTTAATTGATCTGCCAATTGCACTGCAGATAACGGTGGATTAATCAAGCTTCTTAGCCAAAGTTCGCTAACTTTCATTATTTTGCCTCTTTAATTCTTAACTACCAGTTTAAACCCTTTTATTTTTGATCGTCTACTTGAATTAACTCTACACGATTTTCCTTTGCAAAGGCCTGCAGTTTTTCTAAGTCGATATGTTGTGCCTCACAAGCTGATCTGCGATAAAATACACTCAAGTTTTGGATTTCTTGCATGGGGAGATCATAAATTCCTTGGCCTTCTAATATTTTAATCGCTAACTTTCCACCTTCACTGCCTATACTGCGCTCTGTAACCCCTAACCCAAAAGTTGCACCTTCTCGAACAGATCCTTCATCCGAGGCTATTAAGGGAATACCTCGAGCTTTTGCAAGCGTTACCAACATTCGAATCCCACTTGCAAGCAAATGATCTTTCAATATAAGCAAACCTCCTGAACTCGAGGAAATAGCGCGCGCCGCCAGATCAAGCTCTGGTAAATTTTGGATCAGAATAACTTGCAGCTCTATTCCTAGTTTTAGACTACGCTCTTTTAGCTCTCTAATTTCTTCAAAATTTTTTTCATTACCGCTATGGGCAATTAAGGTTAAGTGCCGGATCTCTGGCAAAATGTTTTTAATAAAATCTATTTTCTTTTGCCCCCCAATTTCATCCCCAATCCCCGTGATATTCATAGGGTTTCTCTGCTGTCGTTGCTTTTCACTATATTGCGCCGCTAAACTTACAATATGCTGTTCTTTCACTAATGCTAAGGTCATTTGAGTGGCACTTGTACCAATCGGTACTATCAAATCCATTTTTTGACCCACAAATAATTCGAGAATACCTCGTTGCAACTTAAGATCACCTTCCGCACTTTGAACATTAAAAGTTACTGTGCTTGGAAACCGAGTCGTCACAGTTTCTTGGAAACCTGCCACAATATCCCGAATGGCTGCATGTTCCATCGGGATCAGGATACCGATCCGAATAGTGTTTTTTTTGCTAGGAGTATTAATAAAAGAAACAACCATCGCAACCCCTATTAATAAAACACCAAAAATAATAAAGTTTTTTTTACACATACATTATCCTTTTAAAATTTAAATACGAGATCGTGCCGCCCCTTCGGAGCTCGCGACAACAAACAACAAAGATCAGGTTAATTGCGCCAGCGGCGCCAAGACTGAGGATAAAAAAGGGGTTGATAACAAAAGTGAGTATGTGATTTTTGATATACTGTTAACATGTTCTGATCCCTATATAATTGATTTAAAACAATAAAGGCTACTGGAGTTGATCACCAACGCCAACGAAACTTTGCTTTAAATTCAATTTTTTTAGAAATCATAGTGTTAATTCTAATAACTCCCGATTTCAATGTCAATAGGGAGGACTGTAGTTCTTCGGCAAGGAAAATTTAAACTTCAACGCCAAAGGAACATTCACGACAGTTTTGATCTCTAGAGGATGATGCACTGGAAATTCAGCTAAACTCTTGCCCTTTAACAATTGCGCAACCACTTCTCCAGCCTCTTTACCGACTTCCCGATAATCATAACCAACTGCTGCCAATACTCCGCGTTTTACTAATAAAGGATCACTACAAAAAACCGGTAAAAGATGGGTATATTTTGCAACAGTTTCAATAGCGGATACCACAGTATTATCTTGAGGAAAATATATAGCATCTACTGTTCCAACCAAATTTTGCATTGCTTGTCCTACGTTTGCGGTTGATGTAACAGTAACTTCTTTAATGGCAATCGATTGGCTCGTTAATAATTTTTTAAAATGCGTAATAGTTGCTACTGAATTAGATTCTGAAGGGTTATACAATAAACCAATTGTTTTGAAACGAGGTAACATCTGCTGCATCACGATTAATAATGCTTCTACATTGGGTGTATCGGTTATTCCTGTAATAGGATAGTTTGTTTCTCCTGGCTCTAATTTTGCAGCAACCGGATCACTAACTGCCGTAAAAACAATGGGGACTTTTAAGTGTCCCCGCTTTGCGGCATACAATACTGTTTGCGCAGATGGGGTCGAAATCGCAACAATAATATCTAATGGGAAACTTAATAACTTTGTGGCTATTTGAGTGGAAGTAACCAAATTACCCTGAGCATTTTCATAATGCACCGTAAGGTTTCTTTCCGGAACAAATCCGTGATTTTTGAGAGATTCTAATAATCCAAAGCGAACGTCATTAAGAGCAGGATGTTCAACTATCTGAGTAATTCCTATAATGCTGGTTTTTGGAGTTTCTTTGGCTGAAATAGAGCCGCTGCAAGGCAAAAGTACCAAAAAAAATACAAAAAACAATTTTAAATTAAATAAACGGATCATTTTTCGATTCTACGATGTTCTGTCACAGAACGTCAAACTAAAGATTTGCTACCTAACTCTGCTAATAATGTCACTATATCTTTAGGAAGAGGGGCTATCCAATGCATCTCTTCACCCGTAACAGGGTGAGAGAGGATCAATTCTTTTGCATGTAATGCCTGTCTTGGGAATTCTCTTAACTGCGTTTGCAATGATGCGCTGGCATTCGGCGGCAACCGAAAACGTCCCCCATATGTTCTGTCTCCAACAATGGGATGGTGCATATGAGCCATATGCACTCGGATCTGATGGGTGCGTCCCGTCTCTATTTCAATGCGCAGACGTGTATGTGCTTTAAATTTCTCTATCACTCGATAATGTGTGATGGCTCCTTTTCCACCAGATTCCACAACTGCCATTCGAATACGATCTGTTGGATGCCTTCCAATAGGAGTAGTTATAGTTCCACCTGAAGGTAATACCCCACTCACAATCCCCTCATATATTTTTTTAACGGTTCTCGCCTGTAATGCAGCCACTAGGTGCGTTTGGGCGATCAAACATTTAGCAACCACCATAAGCCCGGTAGTGTCTTTATCTAAGCGATGCACCACTCCAGCTCTTGGAATTTGGCTTAAACTAGGGTATCGGTGTAATAAAGCATTTACCACAGTACCCGAACGATTACCAATGGCGGGATGTACCACCCAATTAGCAGGTTTATTCATCACTAAAAGCCACTCATCCTCGTAAATAATGTCTAGAGGAATAGGCTCCCCTTGCCAATCTGAAATCACTTCAAGAACTGCGTTTATTTCTATTTTATCTCCCAAAGAAACTTTGTCTCTTGGGCGCTTCGGACCTCCATTTATCTTAACTTGATTGGTATCGATCCATTCTTTGAGTTTAGAGCGAGAATATTGCGGAAACAGCACAGCCAAAGCCTGATCGAGCCTTTTTCCAGAAGTTTCATCTGAGATTTCACCCTCAAGATGTATCGGTTGTTGTTGGTTACTCATAGTACGAAAACCAGCTTATATTAAATAATCCTAAAGCGCAATAAAAACAAATTCATAAAAGAATATGTTGCTTAACTAAACAATTGCCACCCTTCTCTATTTTAAGGTAAACTTCAGCATTATTGAAAACATGGGGTGTTTCTTTTGAATATAGTAAAGTTAGGATTTAGCATTGTAGGCATCCTGTTTTTAATAGGTTGCAACACCGGTAATAAAGACGTTTATAAAGGCATGTCTGCAGCTGAAATTTATGCTGAAGCTGAAAAAAACGTTGCTAAAGAAAATTTTGCAAAAGCCACAAAAGATTTCGAAGCGCTGGAATCCCGTTTCCCCTACGGAGAATTTGCAGATAAAGCGCAACTCGGTCTTATCAACGCCTATTATAAACATAATGAACCTGCATTAGCATTATCGACAGCCGATCGATTTATTAAGATGAACCCCCATCATCCTCAAGTAGATTATGCGTACTATTTAAAAGGCCTCGTCACTTTTGATCAAAACTACAGTTTTGCATTTCGGTATTTACCCCTCGATAAAAGCTCTAGAGATCCAACAACGGCCGAAGAATCTTTTAATACATTTAAAGAGTTGATCGAGAGGTTTCCGAAGAGTGAGTATGTTGCGGATTCACGCCAAAGAATGATCTTTCTTAAAAACCAGCTCGCCAGTCACGAACTGCAAGTGGTTGAATACTATATTAAACGCGGCGCCTATTTATCGGCCGCAAATCGCGCCAATTATATTATAAAGCATTTCGAACAAACCCCTGCTATTCCAAAGGCACTCGCTGCCATGGTTGTTTCTTATCGCCACTTGGGAATGGAACAATTAGCCAATGACGCCTTAAAAACGTTGCAAGTGAATTATCCAGATAGTAATGAACTGAAAGGTTTATCTTAGAGCCTGCACTAAACATAGTTTTTCAGCAGACATGAAAGTAGAATGTATTGTTGTTGGTGCAGGGATCCTTGGGCTCGCTTGTGCCAGGCGCTTGGCAATGTCTGGGCGAGAAGTGGTTATTTTAGAATCAAATAATACTTTTGGACCGGGGATCAGTTCGCGCAACAGTGAAGTTATCCACGCCGGCATTTACTACCCTAAAAACAGTCTCAAGGCAAAATTGTGTGTGTCCGGGAGGAAGCAACTCTACGAATACTGTGCTAGTCACAGTATTCATTATCAGAAATTAGGTAAACTCATCGTTGCCAACGATAAGTCTGAAATTCTACAATTAGAAGAAATACATAAAAAAGCCATTGCAAATGAAGTAAATGATTTAGAATATTTATCCCAAACGGAACTCAAAAATTTTGAACCCCAAATTTTAGCTGAAGCAGCATTATTCTCTCCTTCAACAGGGATTATTGATAGCCATCAATTCATGCTGGCTTTATTGGGTGACGCAGAGGCTGCGGGAGCAATGCTCGTTGTTAAAAACCAAGTTGTAGGAGGAGATATAGCATCCGGTAAAATCATTTTACAAGTTCAAGATCAAGAAAATAAGATCATGAAAATAGAAGCAAAGAATGTCATTAATGCTACCGGACTAAACGCCACTAATATTGCTAAGAGTATCCAAGGATTTTCTAAGCAGTTCATCCCCAGTACATATTATTGTAAAGGAACCTATTTTACATTGGGAACACCATCACCTTTCAAGCATTTGATTTATCCTGTTCCTAGCACCGCAGGCTTAGGTGTACATCTAACGTTAGATTTAGCAGGACAAGCTCGATTTGGACCCGATACTGAATGGGTAACAGAAATCAATTATGAAATTGAAAACAAACGATCAAAAGTATTCTATGACGCGATCAGCCGCTATTGGCCTGCTCTTCAGCAAGGCGCTTTACTACCTGGCTATGTGGGAATACGGCCTAAAATTGTAGGGCCTAATGAACCTGCAGCTGATTTTATGATCCAATGCGAAAATACTCACAAGATCCCAGGTTTAGTGAATTTATTTGGGATAGAATCGCCCGGTTTAACCGCTGCTTTAGCAATTGCCGATTTTGTTTTAGAAAAGGGCGAATTCTCACAACGGTAATATTAACACTTTTATTGTCTAAGAATTAAACATCTGCTGCTTAAACACAACCAAGGCTCCCGGTCCATACCCATGTTGCTCCCGATTCGACTGAGACTTTAACTTCCATAGCTCCCAAGCTCGAGTAAGGCTCTGCTCTTCTACTTTAGGATTAGAAGGTAAAGATGTATGTTTTGGTCTAATGTCAGGAGTATACACCACTTGTGAAGATGATATGTCAAATATACCGTTTTCTTCCACAGTATAATTTGCATCAACATATTCATAAGGGGCAGGACTATATAAAGAAGATACAACATCCCCGTAAGCATAAGAGTCGAATTTGCTCTCTGAAACCAACAAAGGTAATTGCATCGCTTTAGCCCTCTCTATCGCGAACAATTCTAAAGCTTCAGCTAAATCTGATCTTATTGTATCGGGATACAGCTCTTCTCTATACAAAACAGAATCGCCATTTTTCTTATTCGTTAATATTCTAAAAATACAACGGTTCATAATGATGCCTTCTTCATTTACAATCGCTAATACTCTATTTTTTCCATCCCACACATAGGCCATCAAACATTTATTCAAACTTGGTGTGCCAGAAACATTTGTGTCCTACCGGTGAGAAGGTGTGAAGCTAAAGGTTTAATTTGATAATTTGTCTCTAAGCTGAACTTTAATTTGTAAAGCAAGGAGATAACATGAGTAATGTAGTGCCCATTATTGAAAAACCCACTTTAGATTCAGT
>JBEICO010000051.1:0-8435 GCA_040383965.1 Francisellaceae bacterium | reverse complement strand
GGTTAACGAACGAATTTCATTGGCGCTCTAACTTTGTGGTTATTACAGGATTTGGTGCTCTATCTCTTTTGGGTACTCTATTTTTTATTGAAGAAACGCTTCCAAAAAAAAATCGTAAATCTTTTGATTTGCTAACCTCAATTAAAAATTATTCTATTTTAGCGAGAAATTTTACATTTATGGGTTATGCCGTAATTGCCCTTTTTCCCTTTTCAGCCATTATGGTGTATACCAGCAACTTATCGTTAATTTTTATTAATCACCTTGGAGTTTCAGTTACAGATTTTGGCTATTTTCAAGCAACGACTATGTGTTCCTACATGATATTTTCAGGGTTAAGTGCTCCCCTAATTGCACAAAAGGGAATGGATTTTACCAAAAATATAGGAAACTTCATGCTCCTCTCTGGAGGGATTGGTTTATTGTTCACTGCATTATATAACCCAACCTCTCATATTTTGATCTGTATCATAATGGCCATTTTTGCAGCGGGAGGATCGCTTGTTCTTGGAATTTATGTGATGAAAGCCTTAGTGCTATTTCCAGAGATTAAAGGTACTGCTTCTTCGATGATGACAGCCATACGCCAATTACTTGCATCGTCCCTTATTTTTCTGTCAGAGTTATTCTTTGATGGAACCATTGTTCCAATTGCAATCATTATCTTCGCCTATATGATTATTGCAACTTTCTGGTATATTGCATTGATGCCCACACACAGTTTCAGTTTAAGAAAAAGCGTCTATCCCCGTGATATATTTACCAACAATTAAGTGATGAATATTATCCGTGCCTTCATATGTAAACACAGATTCTAAATTTTGCATATGCCGAATTACCGGATATTCTAAACTAATCCCATTTGCACCCAGTAAATTCCTAGCCATTCTTGCAATTTTTAAAGCTTCACGACAAGCATTTAATTTAGCGAGAGATACCATCGCGTAGTTATATTTTCCTAAGTTTTTTAATTGACCCAGCCGAAGATTTAAAAAATGTGCTTTTTGTATTTCTAAAAACATGGTAACCAGATCTTTCTGGATCAATTGGAACGAAGCGATAGGTTGATTGAATTGTTTACGCTCTTTGCAATATTGTAGGGCTGTCTCATAGCAACTCATCGCTGCCCCGATAGCACCCCAAGCAATACCATACCGAGCCTCTGTTAAACATTTAAGCGGTGCAGGCAAACCAATATCTGTTCCGGGTAGCTTATGACTCTCGGGTACAAAACAATTTGAAAAACTTAACTCCCCGGTATTAGATGCCCTTAAAGACATTTTGTGTTTAATTTCCTGGCGTGAAAAACCTGGAAAATCTTTTTCTACAATAAAGCCGCGGATCCCCTCCAACGTTTTCGCCCAAACAATGGCGAGATCAGCAAAAGTGGCATTAGTGATCCAAAGTTTCGAACCATTTAACAACCATCCACCCTCTACTTTCTCGGCTGTTGTTCTAATACTGCTTGGATCAGAACCAGCATCAGGCTCTGTTAATCCAAAGCAACCGATCCACTCACCTTTCACCATCTTAGGTAAAAAATTGTTCTTTTGCGCTTCGCTGCCAAATGTCGCGATAGGAAAAATACACAATGAATTTTGCACAGAGACAAAACTTCTAATGCTACTGTCCCCTCTTTCTAACTCTTGGCAAACTAAACCATAAGCGATACTGCCAGCTGCTGCACCGCCGTATTGTAACGGAAGATTTAATCCAAATAATCCTAAGTCTGCTAATTTCGGAATTAACTGTTTTGGAAAAGTCGCTTTTTCAACAGCATTCATCATGATTGGAATAACTTCCGTTTCTACAAACTGACGTACCACATCACGAATTAAGCGCTCTTCTTCCGACAATAATTCTTCTAATAATAAGAAATCTTCCATGATCTAGCTCCATCCCTATTAACTGCTATTGTTTATAAACTAATGCCGTGTCCCCAAAACAATTATAGGCTTTGTTTTGCAATTGAAGATATTCGTTTGACTTTAGATCTTTATTCGAAATTCTATCTTTTTTTACCAACAGCTCATCCACAATCTGAATACCATGCGAGCTATTAACAATTTTTCTAGAGCCTTCAACCCAAGGGCTTGAAATGGTACAATTGGACAATTCTTCACCTAGCAGCATCGCTTTGGGTAAAAATATCTCATACCGATAAATACCAGGCAATTTGAAAGCGAGATCAGAAACTCGATCAGTTGTTTTGGTTAATATGATTTGGATCTGATCATGAGTGGATAATAAAAAAGCTTTTCCCGTGGTGGTTCTCATTTGGGAATGCTCTTCTGTATAGGTAAAATTAAAGTCTAAAGGTTGAACCACTCGCGAAGTTAAATTATAAGCACCTATATCCCATTTAATAGCAAGAGCAGGATCGGTTATACGACTCAACAGGAAATGATTAATGGATTCTTTAGAGGCTTGCAAATCCGCCCCAGTCAAGGGTAAAGCAGCAACTCCTGTTAAAAATATCTTTCCTTCAACTTCTGTGACTTCACTTAAATTTTGAGGTAAATGTATTTTCTCAACAATCGACGCCATAGACGCTTTAGGGAGAAGGGCTGTAGTTTCCAGCAATAGGGATCCCGAGGGGTTAAGCACTAACGCATTGCGATCGGCAATATCGGGATAAATCCCTTCTGCAAAACTCGTAAAATTGGTCGGATCGATCCAATAACTTTTACCTTCGGGTTCTACATAGACAATCGCGTGATTAAATGCACCTATCGTTGGAATATCATTGGGAGAAGGCTCAGGCTCCATACCACGTCTAATAAGCGCAACATGCGATTTCATGCCTAAGCGTCTAAAGATGGCACTTGAAACCGCTGCGAGATCTTTACAATCCCCTATCCTGGATTTTGCTATCTCTTCTAAATTTCTTGGAACAAATTTTCCTTTTATCGTCCGCCAATCCCCCATATACGTAATTGTTTCGGCAAGTCGACTTGTGACTGCATTTATTTTTTGAACCACGGTTTCTTTTGAATTGGCTTCTTTTGCAATGTCTTCAAACAAAGGCGGTAAAGGTTGACTTAAAACGGTCTCATAGGGTTTCACAACCAAACCACCAAAAATCGGCCATTCTTTTAAACTAGAAACCGTTACCCAAGGAAAAATTTTGTTATCGATAAGACTATTTTTTTCATGAACAGGCATTTTGATAATGGGTCTTTTTAAAACAATCGTAATCTCGGTTTTATTTTCTACTTTTCCGTGGCTAACTTCTAAAAAATGCTCAGTATCATGGGTTTTTACGTAAAGAGGTAATTCAGATAGGACATGACAACGGGAAGCCTGCCAATATCCTCCCGAACCATAAATAAAATCAGTGGAATAAAAGCCATAAACGGGCGGTTCTTTCACAATAATTTGATATTTTAGGTAGATTTTACTTTTCAAGTCAATTTCGGGAAACGCAATCAATATCTGGTTGTTTTGATCAAAACCTTGAGGGCTACTAGCTAAAGGTTTATCTTCCATTAATTTTTGATCAACAGGGTAGTCTTGACCATCCCGAATGGTTTTTGCCTCCAGTACTTTTAACTCGGAATTAGAGGCATTATAAGTTACTGGAAATGAAACCAAGCTATCTTTACCACTCTCTTTTAAGGGAACCATTATAAATTCAATGGTTTCTGTATAAGTACCATCTTTACGAATATAAATATCACGATTATAAAGTTCGATAGCAACTTCCATGTCCTCGGCAGTAGCCCATCTGGCTTCAGCAGTTGCAACGAAAAAGAATTCAAAAAATATTAAAAAGATACAGAAAAATTTTTGCATAAGATCATGATGAGGGCAACTGTTGTAATCTGGAAGCTGCAATACGAGCTGCCGATGAACTTGGGTAGCGAGTTTTAACTTCGGTTAAATATTCGCGAGCCGCTACAAAATTGTTTTTTTCTGTTTCGATCACGCCCAACTTCAATAAAGCATCTGCCACTTTAGGATGTTCCTTAAACCCAGTTTTAAGATTTATAAAAGATTGTGTTGCTTGATCCAACAAGCCTCGATTCACCTTTTCAGCTTGCCACTTTGCCATATAAACTTCTCCCAACCAATAGTGGGCATTTGCAGCTTGCTCTCCCTGTGGATAGCGTGTTAAATACTCCTCGAAGCCAGTAACTGCTTCTGCATATTGCTTAGTTCTGACAAAATTATATGCTGAGCCATACACTTCTTTCTCTGTCGCCGTTTGCACACTCTTGCTACCACCCGTTGGTGTGATGGTAACTGCAGCAGAAGGCTTTATTGGTTTTTCCGGCAATATTTCTATTGCACTAGGTTCAATAATATCTTCTTCTATAGGTACCACCGTAACCGATGTTGATGGCTTGGATCCTTGAACGGCATTTGATTTTGCACGAGGTTTCAGCTCACTTAATCGCTTATCTAAATCTAAATACAAATCTTGTTGGCTTTTCTTGAGCTTTTGGATCTCGTGATCTTGAGTTTCAACTAAGCCTCTTAAATCACTGATCTCTTGTTGCAAAGCATCCAAGTGCTTCAGCCCTAAATGAGCAGAACGATCGTCTGTGGATCCATGGATCCCAGACGATCGAATCACAGGCTCTTCCGATCGGATTACGGGCTGTCCCGTTCGCGATTCAACCGTGGCAAGTGCCACTACTGGTTGCGGCAAACAGAACACACATAAACTACCCAAAATCCAAACGGAAGTTAATTTCATGGTTTATTCTACCTCATACACAAGAACAACTCGACGATTCTGGCTCCAAGCCGATTCATCAGATCCGTTAACCGCAGGTTTTTCCTTACCATAACTCACCACACTAATTTGATCTTGTCCTACGCCTTTTAGCATCAGAATATCGGCCACTGCTTTAGCACGGCGTTCCCCCAAAGCAACGTTATATTCTCTGCTACCACGTTCATCAGTATGTCCTTCAACCCGAACCCGACTGCGCGAACCATTGATCAACTTTTTAGCATGGGCATACAATGAAAGAGTATCTTCATCGTTGACATCAAATCTATCGTATCCGAACAAATACGTTCTTTTTGCCAATAATTCCTTTTCTTCACCCGGTGAGAGATCTCTGCCATAAAACTGTACAACATCCCCAGTTCCATACATATCGGAACCCTGACCGCCTTTTTTAGAATTACAGGCTACTAATCCCAATAGTGCTGTAACAATTAAGATTGCTTTTATCAACTTCATATACTTTCCCCTCTTCTATCTCAAACCCAAAAAAAACCCAAAACCTTATCGAGTAGAGCCAAACGGTGACCAAGCTGGTTCCTGAACATTGCCTTCTCTCGCCGGTAGACGGATCTTAACACGCCCATCTAAAGAAACAGCGCCTAATACACCTTGACCACCTTCTTTAGAACCATACAACACCATCATGCCATTTGGAGCAATGCTTGGGGAATCGCTTAAACTTGATCGCGTCAATAACTTAAGCTCCCCAGAACCCAATGTCTGCACGGCAATATTAAATAGCCCATCTTCATCCCGATGTAACATCACCAAACGCTTACCATCCGGAGTCACTGAAGGTTTTGCATTGTAATCACCTGTAAAAGTGATGCGCTCAACCTTCCCTGCCCCCAATGTTACCTTGTAAATTTGCGGTTTTCCACCTCGATTTGACGTAAAAACAATAGATCGCCCATCTGGGGTAAAGCTTGGCTCTGTGTCAATACTAGCCCCATCGGTAATACGAGTAAGTTGTTTACCCACCAAATCAACTGTATAAATTTTTGGACTGCCTTCTTTGGACAATACTAATGCCAGGGTTCGGTTATCAGGCGACCAAGTAGGAGCCCCATTAATTCCTGGAAATTGTGTGATCTTTTGGACTCGCCCTGTCAATACTTCAACTAGGCTAACATTGGCACGATCGTTTTCGAATGAGACAAAAGCAATCTTCTTCCCATCTGGCGACCAGGCAGGTGACATTAAAGGAAAAGCCGAACGATATAAGGGTTTTGGATTAAACCCATCTGAATCGGCAACTTCGAGAGTATGAATATTTCCTTTTGAACCAGGAACAACCGAGACATAAGCAATTCGGGTTGAAAAAATCCCTTTCACGCCAATTAATTTTTCAAAGATCACATCACTAATATGATGTGCAAGCGCCCGAAACTCCTCTGGTTTTACATCATCAAATTGCATGGCTAACAAAGGCACTGGTTGAGTTCCTTCTGCTTTTTGACGGACGACATCCAATAACTCAAAGTTAATTGAATATCGAGATCCTGTTTTCCTCACATTCCCAATCACCAAATCTTCTACCCCTAAAGATTGCCAATAAGGGTATTGCACCGTGCGGCTTTGGCTAGGTTGTTGTTTTATTGCATTAAAGGGAGTCGGATTAAACTGACCACTATTTTGGAGATCTGCTTTAATCACTGCAGTGATGTCTTCTAAACTTGCCCTATCAGCACCCTCAATATTAAAAGGCACAATCGCTATCGGTAATCCGGCTGCTTGCCCACCTGTAATTTCAACGTACAACGAGGCATTAGCAGTGCCAATCCCCATGATAAAACTGATTAATAAACACCTAAAATATTGTCGTATACGCATTTTCTTACCCTTCATCATTTCGCAAACCAATTTCAAAAGACTTAACCACTTCCCTCACAGATGCATTCTCCGGCAAAGGAAAAGGTTGAGATTTATAAACCGCATTCATTGATAATTTATCATAAACAGAGTTTCCACTGCTTTGTAATAACCGCACTTGAACACTTCCATCCGGTAATATGGTGACCGCCAATTTACAAAATAGATCTGTTGGCATTCCATACGCTTCTCGCTTATTCTCTCTAATTTTTCCTGCCCAACCCGCAACGACTCTCTGTGCCTCACTGGTAACTAGAGCCTGTTTCTCTGCAGCAATACGCGCAGCGTCTTTTGCCGCTTTAGCAGCAGCCAAGCGTTTTGCATCTTCTGCCTTCTTCTTAGCTTCCAATTGTTGTTTGGCGGCGGCGCGTTTTTTTTCTTCGGTTTCACGCTCATTACGTAATTGCTTCACTCTATCTTGTTCTACTTCGCGCTCATCATCTAAAGCTGCTAGTTGTTTTTTTTCTTTCTCTTTTTCCATTTTTAATTTTTCTAATTGTTTTTGCTCTTTCTCTTTGGCAATTTTAATGTCTGCCAAACGTTCCTGTTCTTCTTGTTTGGCTTTTGCCATGTCTTGCTTTAATTTTTCTAGCTTGGCTTGTTCTTTAACTCTTTCTTGTTTTACTTGCTCAAGCTTGGTATCCAATTGCTTTTGTTTTTCCTCTAGTGCATGTTGTTTTTGATTTTCTTCGATTTTAAGGCGTGACACAGTTTCTGCAACTTGAACTTCATCAATAACCACCGCCTGCACAATATCCTGTGGATGAGAAGGCGCTTTTTCGCCTTGGTATCCGGTATTAAGACTAAACACCAAAAAAAACAACAGTATTCCATGCACTAACAGAGAAGCAAAAAAAGAACGATTATATTTATTGACCGCTGTTTTCACAATTTAACCCTATTCCTCATAATGCTGCGTCATTAATCCCACCTTTGCTACGCCCGCTCGTTTTAATAAAACCATAGCGCCCATTACCTTGCCATAATCCACGCTTTTATCTCCTCGTACCAACACTGCCCGAGTGGGATCCAATGTCATTTCTGCTTGTACACGCACAGCTAAGGCATTCGGTTCTATAGATGCTGTATCTTGATCTAAGAATAAATTCCCAGTGGGATCGACTGAAACCACTAAAGGTGGCTTTTGATCTTGCTGCAACATGTCGGCCTTGGCGACAGGTAATTCTATTTGTACCCCTTGAGTCATTAAAGGGGCTGTTACCATAAAGATAACCAACAATACCAACATCACATCCACATACGGCACGATGTTAATTTCAGCCACCAATTTTCGACGTTGGTATCGAGAGTGGCTACTCATACTGCGTATCACTCGAATATTGTTTATCGGAAACCGTATTGGTATACGCCTGACGATGCAAAATACTGGTAAATTCTTCTAAAAAAGACTCGTAACGATTAATAAGTCCTTGCAAACTATTAGAGTATCGATTGTAAGCAATGACAGCAGGAATGGCAGCAAACAACCCCATGGCAGTAGCCACCAATGCTTCCGAAATCCCAGGCGCTACCATAGAAATCGTTGCTTGTTGTACCGACCCCATGGTTTTTAACGTATTCATAATTCCTAAGACGGTCCCAAATAACCCAACGTAAGGACTAACAGAACCTACGGTTGCCAAAAAAGGTAAATGCATTTCCAGTCGTTCTGCTTCCCTTGCCATCACCACCCGCATGGCTCGCTGCGCTCCTTCCATGATAGCTGCTGGTTGTGTGGTATTTTGTTTTCGCAAACGGACGAATTCTCTAAACCCTGCTAAAAAAATTCCTTCCGAACCCCCAACATCTCCGACCTGTTTTT
>JBEICO010000050.1:0-8905 GCA_040383965.1 Francisellaceae bacterium | reverse complement strand
GTTTCATTTTTTAAGATCTGTATTTTGGCGTTGTTGGATGGGGCGGATCGATTTGCATACATTCTTAGCGTTTCGGTTTATGGGGTTTATTTGTTTTTTAGTGGGATTTGATTTATTATATACGGTACGCCAGTCATAGAGGCTACACTGGTGCCGAGGAGAGGACTTGAACCTCCACGGAGTCACCTCCACAAACACCTGAAGCTTGCGTGTCTACCAATTTCACCACCTCGGCACGTGGGTACAAAACTACCGAGACTTTTGTATGTTGTCAATGGTATTATAGGAACATGAGTAAGAAAACGAGCAAAATAGACCCCCATGCAGCCAGAGAGGCTGCCAGATATGTTCACCCTATTCCCAGTCGGGAGTTTATTGTAGAACACCTAAAACAGCGCAAAAAGCCTGCCAATTATTCCGACTTAATTGAAGAGTTACAATTAACTGAAGAGGATCAGCAAGAGGCGTTACATCGCCGCATTAAAGCCATGATCCGGGATGAACAATTGGAACGCTTGAAAGGAGGCTATGTTTGGCCAGCAGGCCGTAGAGTTTTATTAGAAGGCAAGGTGGTTGTCGAAAGGGGTAAATTTTCTAAGACTTGGGTAATTCCGCAAGATGGCAGCCCTCGGGTTCTTTTGTCTCTACCCGATCCTAATGTCGTTTATTCTGGTAATCGCGTGATTATTTCAACTTTTGAAAGAGAAGGAGATGAACCAAGAGAAGGAAAATTAGTAGAGATCTTAGAGCAACAACGAGTAGTTGTTACAGGGCGTTTTGTACAAGAAGCGGGTTTTTGTTATGTGATCCCCCATGGTAAAGAGGTGGCACAAAATATTTTGATCCCGCAAGGCAAGGAAAATGGCGCTAAAGATGGACACATTGTGGTTGTAGAATTAATTCGACAACCAACGCGTTGGGCAGAATCTTTAGGCCAAGTGGTTGAAGTGTTAGGTTCAGAAAATACCCCTGGAATTGAAATAGAAGCAGCATCAAGAGCATATAATTTACCCAATACTTGGCCAGAGCCTGTTCTCCAAGAAATCAAAAAATTTAGCGATACGGTACCCTCTAAGGCAAAATCAGGACGTTTAGATATAAGAGAGTTCCCCTTAGTCACGATTGATGGCGAAGATGCGAAAGATTTTGATGATGCCGTGTATTGTGAAGCAAGACCTAATGGGGGATTTAAATTATACGTTGCCATTGCAGATGTAAGTTACTATGTGCGCACCGGATCTGCTTTAGATAAAGAAGCACAAGAAAGAGGAAACTCTGTCTATTTTCCTGGAAAAGTCATCCCCATGTTACCAGAGGTTCTCTCCAACGGATTATGTTCTTTAAATCCAGAGGTGGACAGGCTTTGCATGGTATGCGTGATGAGTTTAGATAAATTAGGAAAAATGACCCGCTATGAGTTTCATGAAGGGATAATGCGATCTCATGCCCGTTTAACGTATACGAAAGTAGCGGCTTTGCTCGAAGGATCTAATGTAAAGCTACGAGAAACTTATGCGGAAATTTATCCCCATGTGGAGCAGCTTTATAAGCTTTATCGTGTTCTTCAGGAAGCCCGCGAACAGCGGGGTGCTATAGAATTCGAAACCATTGAAACACGCATTATTTTTGGAAAAGATGGCAAAATTAATCGCATAGAGCCTGTCGTACGTAATGATGCACATCGGCTTATTGAAGAATGTATGTTAAGTGCTAATGTGGCTTGTGCACGATTTTTGAAGAAACATAAATTGCCTGCCCTTTATCGGAATCATGAAGGGCCTCCTGAAGAAAAATTAGCTGATTTAAGAACATTTTTAAGTGAACTAGGGTTACCGTTAGGAGGGGGCAAAGAGCCTACACCTTTAGATTACGCTAAGCTGTTACGCTCTGTTCAAAAAAGGCCTGATGCGAATATTATTCAAATGGTACTGCTGCGCTCTTTAAGCCAAGCGGTATATTCAAAAGACAATTTGGGACATTTTGGTTTGGCCTATCCGGCTTATTGCCATTTCACTTCCCCCATAAGGCGTTATCCGGATTTACTGGTGCATCGTCAAGTACGAATGGTTTTAAAGGGAGAATGGACCCTAAAACGACAAAAAGAGGCCGATTCAGAAGAATACCAGCAATCTTTAATCAAGCTCGGAGATCATACCTCTGTCACAGAGCGGCGAGCAGATGATGCTACTCGAGATGTGGTGCGTTGGTTGAAATGTCAGTATATCCAAAAACATATAGGTGAAGAGTTTGATGGGATTATTTCGGGTGTTACCCGTTTTGGTTTCTTTGTTGAGTTAAAAGATATCTATATCGATGGTTTGGTCCATGTCACGAGTTTAAAAAATGACTATTATTATTTTGATGCCATTCACCATCGCATGGTAGGGGAAAGAACGGGGATCGAATATAAATTAGGAGGTGTTCTTAAGGTTAAAGTGGGTAAAGTTGATGTAGATGATAGAAAAATTGATTTTGAGCTGGTGGGTGTTCCTGAAAAAATTGGCACTCCAAAAAAGAAAGGGTTTCGAAATAAAGCACATCAGAAACCAGTTCGAAGTTCCAAAGATAAAAAAAGAAGCAAAGATCAAAATAAAAATAAACGAAAAGCTAGCAAGAAATAATGAGCATACTTCATGCGTGATGATTTAATTTATGGTATTCATGTCATAGAGCAGTTATTAAGAAATAAACCAGAACAGCTTTTAGAAGTATATTTGATTGAATCTCGTGATGATTCTCGAATGGCCGCAGTACAAGCTGCGGCAAAAAAACAGGGTATTTCAGTCAATAAAGTTCCCAAAAAACAATTGGATAACTGGTTACCCGATTTGAATCACCAAGGGATTGCTGCAAGGGTACGGTTACAAGGTTGCTTAACTGAAAATGATCTACCTGAACTCTTGGAAAATTCCAAAACATCGCCTTTATTATTAGTATTAGATAGCGTTCAAGATCCGCATAATTTAGGAGCATGCTTACGCACGGCGGATGCGGTGGGTGCCACAGCGATCATTATTCCAAAAGATAGATCAGTTGCTTTAACGCCTGTAGTTCGTAAAGTAGCTTCAGGTGCAGCAGAGACAGTTCCGGTGGTGCAAGTGACTAATTTGGTGCGCTGTTTAGAAGATTTAAAAAAATTGGGCGTTTGGATCATGGGGACTAGTTTAACAAGTGCCTCACAGTCTTTGTATACAGTGGATCTAAAAGGATCGGTTGCCATTGTGTTAGGTGCGGAAGGGACGGGGCTTCGTCGCCTTACTGAAGAACATTGCGATATCTTAATGCACATCCCGATGCTCGGCGTAGTCGAAAGTTTGAATGTATCGGTTGCTGCGGGCATATGCTTGTATGAAACCCTGCGGCAACGAAGTCTTAATAAAAAATAAATTTCTTCTTAAAATTTTATTACCGATAGCTGATTTAAAGCACAGCACCCTGTTGTTTCCCAACAGGGATAAATGTGCTATTTTATTTCTATAGGGCTATAAATTCTAAGGTGATTATTTATGAATAAGACCAAACATCGTGTACCTCATCCTTCCGAAAGCGAAGTGTTGAGTAAAGCCATTATCAAGGTTAAGGAGAACTTGGGGTTAAAACAAATTGAATTGAGTGGAATTGTAGGTTCTAGTACTTCCGAAGTAAGCAGGCTATGTAGTGGTGACGCCTTTCTCTCACCAGATACGAAAGAAGGTGAGTGTGCCTTACTTTTAATTAGGGTGTATAGAAGTTTAGGAGCCTTGTTAGGAGAAGATCCTGAGCAATGCCAAGAGTGGTTTAAGAATTATAATGCCCATTTGGATGCAAAGCCGGTTGAACTTGCTAAAAAAGTAGAAGGCTTAGCAGAAATTGTATCTTATCTGGATACCATGCGAGGCCTAGCATAATGCAGATTTGGGTTAGTGTTGGCGGGAGTTCTCATATAGCAACGCTACAACAAGAAGCATGGCGTATAGTCGAGGAGCAAACAGGATCTGTTACCAGAAAACTTGTTGATACTTCTGAAGAGCATCATGTGCTCGAAAATTTAATTGAAGAAAGCAAACCAAAAGTTAAATATTATGGTGATCAAAATGAATTTTTGAGCTTACATTATTTGTTGTCTACTCCTTTTAGATATCCGCCTTTAAAGCATGGCTCTCGGTTTGGAACCAGATATGAAAGAAGTCTTTTTTATGCCTCATTAGAATTAGAAACGGCTATGTCGGAACGGGCTTATTATAAGCTTGCGTTTGTGAGAGCAAGTGAAGGAAATCTTGGGGGTAAATCAGTTAATTATACCGCATTTAAAGTAGCAGTTGATACAAAGAAAGGAATTAATCTATGCAAAGAACCTTTTGTTAAATTTAAAGGGCATATATCTTCTCCTGCTTCGTATGCAGACTCTCAACTCTTAGGGAGTGCTATGAGACAGGAGGGCATAGAAGCCTTTGTTTCATTTTCAGCGAGAAAAGATCAGGGTAAGAATTTAAATATTTTTACACCAAAGGCATTCAAGAAAGATCAATCCATAGAAAAATCCTACCAAACTTGGGGTTGCTATTTTACAAAAGAGAGCGTGGAGTTTTATCCAAAATTGAAGTTTAAGGGGAAACCCATTGTGTACTCCGTAGAAGATTTTTTTGTTGAGGGTAAGTTCCCACCCATTCCGGGATGATAGTAGAGTTTCCCCCGTAAAGAGTAAAAAAAATACTGATGAGCAACAAAATAAGTTGTTAACCTTATAACCTATAATATGTCTCTGTTCCCATCTGCTAAACTAAAAATAACACATTTATTTAGGTACTTTATATGACAACCTTAAACCAATACATACTTTCCTTAAGTGGTTTAGAAATTCTGTTTATTACTTTTTTTGCCTTTATTTTAGGCATTTTTATTTGGGATAGGCATCAAAAGAGTCATGCCGTTTTGCGTAACTTTCCAGTCATTGGCCATTTTCGGTATATTTTGGAATCTTTGGGCGTTTATTTACGGCAGTTTTGGATTGCCCAGGACCGAGAAGAACTTCCCTTTAATCGGGCAACGCGTTCATGGGTATACCGTGCTGCCAAAGGGGGGGATGCTACCGTAGGCTTTGGATCCACTCGGGATCTTAGGCCAGTCGGCACAGTTCTATTCGTAGATGCCCCTTTTCCGGTGTTAGGTGAGGATGCATGTGAGATCCGCCCGGTAGTGATTGGTCCCTACTGCAAACATCCCTACGAGACTAAGTTTTTATTTAATATTTCCGCAATGAGCTATGGTTCTATTTCTAAAAATGCTGTTTTAGCCTTATCTCATGGTGCCAAAATGGGAGGATGTTGGCTAAACACTGGTGAGGGTGGTGTCTCTCCGTATCATCTGGAAGGGGGATGCGATATCGTCGCGCAAATTGGTACCGCCAAATATGGTTTTTGTGATAGCAACCATAAATTAAGTCCCGAAGCCATTCGGGGCACTGCTCTTTATCCACAAATAAAGATGTTCGAACTCAAATTAAGCCAAGGGGCAAAACCCGGTAAGGGTGGTATTTTACCGGCTGCAAAAGTAACAGAAGAAATTGCGGCCATTCGTTTTATTAAGGCCCATCAAGATGCCATTAGTCCTAATCGGCATCCTGAGGTTAGCAATGTATCAGAATTATTGGATATGATTGAATATATTCGTACCTTAAGTGGTAAACCGACAGGCTTTAAAATTGTTCTTGGCAGTTATGAATGGTTGGATGATCTTTGCCAAGAAATTTTAAAGCGTGGTATTGAAAGAGCGCCAGATTTTATAACTTTAGATGGTGCAGAAGGGGGTACTGGAGCAGCTCCAGCAAGTTTAATTGATTATATGGGTCTGCCTATTGCGGAAAGCTTACCGGTATTGGTAGATACTTTAGTTGAATATGGTTTGCGAGATCGGATCAAAATTATTGCTTCTGGGAAATTAGTAACACCTGCGGAAGTGGCTTGGGCGCTTTGTGTGGGGGCAGACTTTGTGGCTTCTGCCAGAGGTTTTGCTTTCGCTTTAGGATGCATTCAGGCTTTAGAATGTCACACCAATAATTGTCCCACGGGTATTGCTACCCATAAGCCATATTTAATGAAGGGGTTAGATCCCACCAGTAAAGCGGTGCGCGTTGCAAATTATGTAAAAAGCATGTCTTATGAAACGGGGGTTATCAGTCATTCTTGTGGAGTGAAAGAGCCACGAGAACTCTCGAGACGTCACGCTAGGATCATGACGGAAAAAGGGACGACAATTTCTTTAGCAGAGCTTTACCCTGATAAAAAGCCTGGGGTTAAATCTTAAATTTTTTGTAATTCCCATAATTTTTTATAAAGACTGTCACGCCCTATTAAGGCATTATGGGTGCCTTCTTCTACGATTTTACCATGTTCTAGTACAATAATTCTGTCCATATGTTTTAAAGTAGATAACCGATGTGCAATGGCTAATACCGTAATATTAGAGTCTTCTAGCAATGTGTTTAAACTGGTTTGAATAAGTTGTTCGGTTTCGGTATCTAAGCTGGAAGTGGCTTCATCTAAAACCAAAATGGGTGCGTTTTTCAAAATAGCACGGGCAATGGCGATGCGTTGTCTTTGGCCGCCACTTAATTTCACGCCACGTTCACCTACTAAGGTTCCATATTGCTCTGGTAAACTCATGATAAAGTCGTGAATGTTCGCCATTTCTGCCGCAGCTTTTACTTCTGCTTCTGAAGCTTCCATATTACCGTAGAGAATATTATCGAGAATACTACGATGAAATAACATAATATCTTGTGGGATCACCGCCACATGTTCACGAATAGTGTCTGCAGAATATCTTGAGGTGTCTTGGTTATCGATTAAGATGCGACCTTGTTGAATGCTGAAGTATTTAAGCAATAGAGAAACCAATGTGGATTTTCCAGCTCCAGAAATTCCTACCAATCCTACTTTCTCACCTGGTTTAATATTAAGCGATAATTCATTAAATATAGGTTTTTCAGGCTCATAACAAAAGGTGACATCCTGAAAGACAATGCTCGGTCTTAATACTTTGATATTCTCTGAAACCAGCAATTCTGTTTGTGCTTGAGGCGTTTTTAATAATTCAAAGGCGCTTTTGAAATCTCCAATATTTTTCATAAACTCTTGCATTTTTTGGATCATTTGCCATAGATCCCAGCTCATTTTGGTGGTAACGCCCATCACAAAGACTAAATCCCCACTTGTTACCTGCTCTGTTTTTCTTAAATGGATCATGAAAATAAATAGTGAAATTAGCATAAACCAATATAAAAATGCGGCAATAATATTGGCGAAAAAATTAAATTTATACATTCTAATATTAGAAGGAATAAAGTCTTTCTCAATAATATGGTTTAAGCGATTAAGTTCTGCTTTTCGGGTGGCGAATGAAAACACTGTAAAAATATTGGCGATATTATCTGCAATTAGTCCAAAAATGGCGTGGCGATCATTTGCATTAATAAAAGAGAGTTTATCCATGGTGATGGAAAAGCGATACATAATTAAAAAGAAACAGATGCCCCAAATTGCAACAAATAAACAAACTTTAACGTTAACAATAGCCAGTACGGCAGTTAAGACAATGGTATTTGCTACTTTTGGGGTAAAGTCATGGTGCATGGCAGCCCAAAAGTTATCATAGCCATCTAATATTCCTTTAATTTTACTGGTAATAGATCCGGAATGGGTATTTTGGAAAAAATGATAGGGGTTATGCTGGACATAATCATATACTTTGTTAAGGATAGACTGTCTAACATAAGGTTCTGCACGCCATTCAGCAATATCCGCACCGCGCCATAACACATCTAACATTACTTGTGCGCCAATGAAAATTCCAATCGGCCATACTAATGCTTGATAGGTAATTTGTTGTTCACTGGAAAAGGCATCTACGACTAACTTGAGCGCATAATTATTAGCAAAATCATAGAATGCGCCCAAAATAGGGGCGACTAACATAATGGAATAATGCCACTTGAACGGCCGGATCACCGACCATAAAAAAGCATAAATCGAGCGATATTGCATTGAATTAACCAAAACTGGAAAACTCTAGTTTACAGGGGAGAAGTTTAGAGAGCAAGCTTATCTTGGGTGAATTACAAGTTGGAGTAATTGGGGCCACCTCCTCCTTCAGGCGGTGTCCAGTCAATATTTTGCTCAGGATCTTTTATATCACAGGTTTTACAATGGATACAATTTTGAGCGTTAATTTGGAGCTTTGGATCTTGGCCTTTTTCATTGTAAATAATCTCATATACTGCTGCCGGGCAATACCGTTGTTCAGGGGCATCATACAAAGCTAAATTTACCTTAATGGGAATAAGAGGGTCTTTTAATTTTAAATGGCAAGGTTGATTATCTTCGTGATTCACATTGGAAAATTGCAAAGACGTTGTTTTATCAAAGCTTATTTTCCCATCCGGTTTTGGATAGGAAATTGGGTTACAAAGAGAGGCTCTTTTAAGAGATAAGTGATCCGCTTCGTGATGTAATGTCCAAGGTGCTTTGCCTCGCAAAAGAATGTAGTCAATAAAGGCAAGTACCATGCCTTGCCAGGTACCCCATCTAAAAGCAGGACGAATATTACGAACTCGTTTTAATTCTTTCCATACCCAGGATTGTTGGATGGTTTTGTCATACTGGGTTAAGTTAGGTCCTCTTTGTTTATTCATCCCATCAAATACGGTTTCTGCTGCCACCATGCCAGATTTCATCGCAGTATGGATCCCTTTTATTTTCGCAACATTCAAAAATCCTGCAGCGCAGCCAAGTAACATTCCACCAGGAAAATGACCTTCCCCCGACTTTTCGGACACCTTGCTAAGATAGTAAAATCTATCAGAGAGGTGTTATATGAATCACAAGAAATCAATTATTACTAAAAAACGTCAGAAATATAGCTCACAGTT
>JBEICO010000049.1:0-8920 GCA_040383965.1 Francisellaceae bacterium | reverse complement strand
CGATGTGTATTATAATCGTAAGCGTCTTCATTCGAAACTGGGCTATTTGAGTCCAATAGCGTTTGAGGAAAAACAAGTTGCTTAGCAATATGTCCGTTTTTTCGGGGGAAGATCATGTACCTTTCAATGCTGCGGCTTTTTGTAAATATAATGAAAGCAACTTCTATAGGATCTTTGTCTTCTGCCAAAAGACTCATGGTTAATTTGTTTGCCTCTTCAAAAGTAGCACACACAAACAAACCTGGTTTTTTTGAATAGGAAATTTGTCGAGTAATGAAGTCCGATAAATTACATGCTTCCGCCAATGCTATTATTTGTGACTGCCAACAAGATCTTTCTAAAAGAGGCATTATTAATTCAAAACGTTTGAATCGACAAGCAATCATCAAATCAAATGAATTAACAATTTCTGTATTTTTCAATTCCGATTCTTTGCTTCTAGAGAATTGCATCGATGATAAATTGATCGTTTGTCGACCCCCTGGGTTAACACAAAAATATTTGCTTTTTGGCGCATCAACTATTGCACCATTTTCAAGAAGACACCTGGCGTAAAAGGGATCTTCAAAAATCATCAAGGCAGCTTTTAACTCGCAAAAAAATACATTTTCATGCATAAATCCTAATCCATTAGGATCTGCACCATGTCGTAACAACATTTGAAAAGTGTATTTCTTACCCAGAGATCCTAATAGACATAATACAGAAACCCCAATCTTTTCTTCCAAATCTAGCTTAAATATTGAGGTGCACACCTTAAGTATCATTGCATAATATGGAGACTTCTTATAAAGTAATTCACATATCGAACGAAATGCTTTCGCTTTTTCTGACTCATCATCTAACTCTGTAAGTTGCAATTCCTGAAGTAGTTTATTAACCATGTCAAACTGATCTCTAAATCGTAAATGTGGTAATAAGCATCTTACCCCTTCTAAATCTCCACGAAGCGCAATTTTAATTGAGATGGTTGCAATATTTGGTAATTCTCTAATTTGTTGTTCAACCTGTTTGACTCTCGTGGTAAGCTCGTCATTTAAGGTGCTGGGATATACTAGTATCGTCATTTGAATATCTGTTGCAATTTTTTGTGCTTTATCTAAAGAAGCAGTATCCATTTTCCCTATATAAGTTCTTAATAATTGCGACAGGCGATCAAGTTTACTCGCGAACACTTGTTGTGCATTTTGTTTTTTACTGGCTGGAGTTTTCTTTTTTACTTTAAGTTTCTCCCCTTGATCAGCCTTTGATGGTTCATCATCATCGTGATCATCGGAGGCTGATTGTTCAGAAAGCTCTGCTGATTCTATTGACGCCATTCTTTGCAATAAAAATTCTCTGCTCTTATACTGCATTCTGCCGCGACTATCCTCTTGCAGTTCGTTATAAAGGTTAACTTTCTTTATTAGCCCACAAAATTCATCTAAAGCATCAATATAGAGCTGAATACTATCTTTTGTATTAAGTTCGGAACTCAAGCCTCTAAGCTTTTCCTCAGACTGATCCGCCTTTTCCAAAGCTTCCAAATGTCGTTTATTTTTTTCTTTAATTAATTCATTATAAAAGTCTAGGGCTGGATATCCATTTAGCCTTAAAAGTTGCATCATAACGTGATCTGCATCAATATATTCACTTTGACTTCCATCTGTTTTTCTTATTTGGACATATTGTTGAGTATTTGCAAAATACAAATGAATCGTTATTTTTTGAGCCGTATCTGAGTGAATATATGTTTCGGTATAATGCGCAGCTGAAAACCCATTTAAGCCTTTGACTGTGGTTTCCAAGCTATAATACTGATCAACTCTTAAGTGCCTTTCTTTATATACAAAACCTTGTTCTTGAAATAATAAATTCTCTGGAGCCGTGGGAATGTTAAAAAGATACGCGTTGCTTCCCTCTGATTGAATCTTCTTAATAGCATAAGGACTATTAATAATTAAAACATGGTTTTCTGTAACAAGCTCGCCAATTACTGTAAAAACTGCGTTTTTCTTTACCGCATGACTATCTTTTCTGTCAACCGATATAAACTCTTTTTCTTCGTCTTGGGCGTAGTACATGGTATAGCTTCCCGAATAATCTTGGTTATTCAGCACACTACCATTTTTCTCTACTTAAATCAACAAAAAAGCTTGAATTTTTAATTTCTTGTATATACACCAAAAATTTAGAAAGAGTGTGCCTTTCATCTTTTAAAACATCTGATTTCCTGTGCGTTCCGTATAAACCTTTTGTACGCTGGTATCAACACCTTCATAGTAGCTGCGAAAAAGAGTTCTCGGACCAAACGCATTAAGATAAATTGTTTCAGGATACCCATTACCACGATACTTATAAAAGTTGTCTCGAAATGCATACGAAAGGATCTGGTAGCGTATTTCCGTTGGAATAGGATTATTTTGCGGTTTTGTTGGATCTTCTTGAGCGGCCAACCCGCTGAGCGCCATCACTGCAGCTTTCAAACGCTCATAATGATTTTTGCGATTTATATTTTCTGTAATATTTGCCGTGATGAAATTATCAATTTGCTCTTCGTGAACACCTTGAGAGTTTATTGGTCTCACTCTAAAATTAATATTAAAAAGTATAGGAAATTGTTCGAATTTGGTACATGTTGTTTTAATTGAACTAATATCAATAGCAGCGTTCTCGTTGGAATCAAGCTCTATAAAAATGTGCTCTAGTTGCTGGTTGTTTGAGAGGTTAGACAATATTTCATCAACGATAGAAAAAGGAAAATTCTTTAAACTAAAAACAACGGTATTTAAATTGCAGGATTGTAATAAACCGCTTAATAGCAGCCTGATGTCTTCAGGTCCAAGCTTGTTTCCATCAAGAATGTACTCGAAATCACGCGGCTTTAGTCGAGATGTTGCAACATAAAACGCTATTAATGTTTCGCGACTTGCTGTTTCAAATTGATTGCGAAAGAACCGTAAAGCATTTAAGGAGAGACAGTTTGAGAGAGGGTTAAGCAACGCCTGCAAGTGGTCCTTTCCACATTTTCCGAGTTCAGTCATTTCTAAATCAAGAGATCTTAACGCTGTAAATTGTGAAATAGCTCGTCCTAGTTCTGAACATTGGTCAAGGTTCAGTTTGCTAATTATGTTAGATCTCAATGAAAGAGATTGCAATAGCTTGTATTGTTTGAGTGCATCACAAAATGCTGAAAAACGGGCAGTACTTGCCCTTTCGAGCTGTGCACCCTCACACGAGAGGTCTTCCAAGTTTTTAAGTTGTTTCAAGGCCTGCCATAAGCGTATATTTCTATTATCATTCCCAATATCTTGAGGCTGCATCCACATCATAAGGTGTGTAATACCACAGCATTCTGCAATAAGCGAACAGACTCTTTCAAATTTATCATCACTTAGAAGGCTCAAAGTTATAGGTATCCCATACGTTTTAAAGTAAAGATGCGTTAAAGTCTTACGCTCTTCAGTTGTAAACTGGATGAATTCATTTATGCTTTCTAGGCTGACAATGTAATGTTTCTTCATTAAAACCTCACAATCGTGTATATTCTTAGTTTGTGCTAATTAGTAGAGTTGGCATATTAACCTGCAAATATAATATACGCAATTATTAGCAGAGGAATGTAAGAGCAAAGCACAAATGTCCCCTTCCTGGCACAGGGGTGTAGCAAGATAGAAGTGTCTTCCAGTTTCATCCAGTACTCCTATGCTGAGTGTATTACCACTAATAGCCAGGGAGGCAAGAGTGCTGGAGGAGTTGACTACGATGGCCATCAACCATAAAAGATTTATACATTCCAGAAGTCGACAAAGAAATTCTCAGTTCAACTTCTTCTTCAAATTCTCTGGATTTATAATATATATATTCAATTGGGTTTTTTAGCTCACTTCCATTAGAACAAAAAAAATCCCTGTCCACATATTTAACGATTCCGTAATTTAACACAAAGATTTTAGATATTTTTTTGCCATTATACTCTAAATTGATACTTTCGCGCTTTAGAGTCAAGTTTAACATGCTTCGTAATTTATTAAAGTCAAAAACCATGCAAACCTTTCCATTTTCATCATCGTTTGCATACTTCTCCCATATATGCTCTGAGTTTTCTAAAGAAAAACAGCAAGCATAGGTTCTAGAACGAGATCGATCATAAATATCTTTAGCCGAAACATCTGAATTTTTTTCAAACTTTGATTCTGAATTGCCCTTTATATCCATAGGTAGCTGTTGGCCATCATTTGGATCTGCGCCGGGGAAATCTTCGTATCTATCTACCCGATTGAAATGTAAGTAATTTCCAGCTATTGACTTTAATAGATTTTCAACACTTATAACTTTATATAGTGGTGGATTGTCAGATGGAACGCTCAAATGACTTTCATGTGGTTCAATTATATTATCTCTCAATTTTCAACCCCCGCCGCATCCAGCAACGCCCTCGTATACTCATGTCGTGGCGCATTCAATACCTCACCCACTAAGCCATACTCCACTATCTTACCAGACTGCATCACGGCAACACGATGTGCCATAGCACGTACCACGCTAAAGTCATGGGTGATCAATAGGTAAGCAATTTCGTATTCCTCTTGAAGGCTTAATAGCAAATCAATCATCTGCGCTTGTACGGAGCGATCTAGGCTGCTGGTGGGTTCATCGCATACCCATAAGGTTGGGCCTACAGCAAGTGCCCGGGCAATACACACCCTTTGGCGTTGGCCGCCCGATAATTGATGCGGGTATCGAGAGAGATGCTCTGGTAACAGGCCTACTTGATCTAAAAGATAAAACATCCTTTCTTTGCGTTCCGCTTTGCTTGAGCCGCCAATCTCTAAAGCCAACATTCCTTCTTCTAAAATGTCTTTGACGGTAAACCGCGGATCCATGGCAGACATCGGTTCTTGAAAGATCATTTGGAATTCTGATCTTTTACGCCTTAACTGCCTTGCACTCAGTTTATTTAAATTTTTCCCTAAAATAGAAACTTCGCCGCGATCTTTATCTAAGAGCCCCATAATGCCTTTCGCTAATGTGGTTTTGCCAGAACCCGATCCCCCTACAATAGCAAGCGTCTCGCCTTCCCGTAAGGACAAAGAAACATCCTCAACGGCTAAGACTTTTTCTTTTCTACTCCCAAAATGGATCTGCAAATTATTAACCGATAGAACAGTCTCACATTCGGAGGAGACGAATGGTTTAGTCAGACTAGGTTGGGCATTAATAAGCTTTTGAGTATAGGGATGGGTGGGATGTTCTAGAATTTGCTGCTTATCTCCCTGCTCTACCAGCTCACCATTTTTTAGGATGGCAATGGTATCTGCCATTTTGGCAGCAACATTAAGATTATGGGTAATGAATACAATACCCATACCCAATTCTGCTTGAATTTGTTTTAACAAGGTTAGTATTTGATTTTCTGTTATTACATCTAGCGCGGTAGTCGCTTCATCTGCAATTAATAACTTGGGATCTCCTGCTAGAGCCATCGCAATCATTGCGCGTTGCTTCATTCCCCCTGATAATTGATGTGGATAGGAATGGTAAACTCGATCTTTATGTTCTAACTGCACCAACTCTAAAAGGTGTAAAGCTTGAAGACGAGCTGGTTTTCCAGATAAATATCGATGCAGCTTCAACACTTCTTCTATTTGTTGGCCTATGGTTAAAACCGGGTTAAAAGAAGTTGCGGGATCTTGAAAGATCATTCCGATCTTTCGACCCCGTACTTTACGCATTGCTATTTCCGACAGCAATAAAAGATCTTCACCCTCTAATAAAATTTCGCTATGACGCATCATCCAAAGGGAAGGCTCTAGAAGTCTTAAAATAGACAGCGCGGTAACCGATTTACCGGAGCCAGTTTCACCCAACAACACTAAGGTTTGCTTGGGGAGTATTTGGAAATTGATATCTTTCAGAATTGGATCCAATTTATGTTGGCTTTTATGCACCACGGCTAATTTTTTAATTTCTAATAAGGGTTGCATTAGGTCGCCTTCGGATTAAGCGCCTCTTGCAAGGCATCTGAAAAAATATTGGCCGAAAAAACGAGGACAAACATAAATATCAATGCCCCCCCTAAAGACCACCACACCATGGGATCTCTAGCCATATCTAACCTGGCTGCATTGATTAAATTGCCCCAACTAAAAGAAGCAGGATCAACTCCCACCCCAACATAAGATAAAACGGCCTCTGCTAACACTAAGCTGCTAAAATCTAACACTACCGCAATAATCACAATGTGCATTAAATTAGGCATAATGTGGCGACGCACAATCGTTAAAGGCTTAACGCCCAATACAATAGCACTTTGAATAAAATCAGAACTTCGAAGTTTTAGGGACTCCCCCCTTAATAAACGACACAAGGTGGTCCAACTACTGATCCCTAAAATAATACACAAGACTAATAATCGGAGATCCGGATCTCCTTCCACATAACTTACAAACGAAAGCATTGCCGCTGCAATTAGCAAAATACCCGGTATGCTGCTGATAGTGGTATACAGATATTGGATAACATCATCTATCCAACCTCTAAAATACCCCGCCCACATCCCAAATACTAACGCAAATGGCAACATAACCAAAGTTGTAACCGTGCCAATAACCAATCCAGTTCGAATACTCTTTAACGTCAAGTAAAATACATCTCGTCCAATTTTATCCGTTCCAAATATATGGTATTCCGGTATCAACATACCTGCCACCATAATGCTACTTAAGATGCAGGCAAGAGTTATAAAAAATGGTTTTTGGATTTTATTAAACGGATATTGAGCTAAAGTATCCTTTGAAAACAGAAATAGAATACCGTACAATAATCCAGTTAGGCCTAGGCCCCAGATAACCCCTATTGCAAATCTAGAAAGGATATCTTGAATGCGATTTTGATCCGTCCCTTTAAAATGCTTTCCTGCAATTTGTAGTTTTGGATACGTTTGTTTTAACAATCCATTAGACTCTTTTACCACCTCTGGGCTATACGAATACACGGCAAAAGGGGCTGAATATGTTACTTCTGATTGGACATCATAAGGCGATAATAAAACATCTAAGACACTATAAACCCGATTATCCACGACAGAAGTTTTAAAATGAATGCTATCTAAAATACCAATAGATCCATACAATATCAGAACCATTAATGCTACCAAATAGCGTGGCTGATCATAGAGTCGTTTGGTGATTTGATCCCACTCTCTGGTTGTAGAAAAAAACCATAACCAAATGAACAACATGATCAATAGTAAAAAAATAAGACCATCTATCCAGCTTACAACCCAGCTCATTTTAATCTGATCCTCGGATCAACCCATACATAAGAAAGATCCGTTAATAAAAGCCCAATAATATAAAGCCCTGTCCCCAAAAAAACCATGACTCGCACAATGGCAAAGTCTTGTTCCCGAATAGCATCTACCGTATAACTCCCTAGACCCGGTATGGCAAAAAAGGATTCCATTAATAAACTACCCATAAAAAGCAATGGCAAAACTGCAACCACGCCTGTTAATATTGGAATAAGAGCATTTCTTAACACATGAGAAAATAGCACTTTAATTTCAGACAACCCTTTGGCTCTGCCCGTTCTCACATACTCTTTTTCAATTTCTTCCAGAAAGAGGGTTCGATACCATCTGGATTCCGCACCTAAGCTTGCAATTGAACTGATTAAAATGGGAAGCACTAAAAATTTAAAACAATTAAATCCATCTACATAGCCAGAAATGGGCACCCAACGTAACACTTTGGCAATCACGAACTGTCCTGCCACAATATAAAACAATGCAGATATAGACATTAGCATGACTGCAAGCAGCACTCCGCCAATATCTAAATAGGTTCCACGAAAAAACACCATGAGTAATGCAACTGTAATACTAACGGCTAATCCAATCACGAAGGAAGGCACAGCCAATAATAAACTGGGGAGGTATCGCACCTGAATGGCTTGCTGAATATCTCTTCCCGCATCAGAAACCCCAAAATCAAAAATAAAAAGTCGTACGGATTTTTGAAAAAATAAGGTTTTAGTTACAGAATCTATTCCCTGCTTTTCAGCATTATAAAAAAGAGGCAGATTATAGTCGTGAGTCTCTTTCCAATTGTCTATCGCTTCCTGTGTTACATATTTATTCCCTAAGTGAACCCTTGCAATTTCATCCGGTGAATTGACAAAAAAGAAGAGCGTAAAGGTTAAAATATTAACCCCAATCATAATCGGGATTGCTTGCCATATGCGTTTTAACAGATATGAAATCATGGTGCTAAACGCTCCAGGGATCTATGTTCCTTTTTCCAAAACCGCATCGCTGCAGGGGCAATCAGGATAAAGAGCAGCAGAAACAAACCCCATAATGGCCATAGATAGGGTTGATTCCAAAGAACACGTTGTTTCGCGCGAAGCTCTGGATTGATCCTGGCATATTTTAAATTATTTTCGGTAACTCCACTTGGTTTACCTACCCTAACCCAATGATGATACAACGTAAAAGATTTAGGATAGAACCCTGCAAACCAAGGCGTATCTTCTTGCAGAATATGGATCATCTCTTGAATATAGCCTAACCGAATGCTTTCATCTTCTGTCACCCGCATTTTTTCAAATAAAGTATCAAATTGTGCATTATGATAGTTTGAATTATTTTCTCCTTCATTTCCAACACTACTGTTAGGGCCATATAACAGCGATAAAAAATTCTCAGGATCAGGATAATCTGCTTTCCAACCTGCAAAGTAGAGCTGTACGGTTCCCGACAATAGCTTATCTTGAAATCGATTATAATCGGTGCCCCGAACCACCAATTGGATCCCAATTTTCGCAAATTGCTCTTGTAACCAAGCTTGGGTTGCAATTTCATCAGGACTGCCAGATTCAACTGTATCAAAATAAAGCGTTAACCCCTGATCATAGCCAGCCTCTTTTAGAAACGCTT
>JBEICO010000048.1:0-8958 GCA_040383965.1 Francisellaceae bacterium | reverse complement strand
GGTAAGCGGTTCCATCGTCGGAACGTCGGTTCACCAATGGACGGAGGCTAGCATGAAACTCGGGGTCATGGTCAATACGCTCGTTATTGCTACGGGCTTAATTCAAATATTTGGCTCCAAAGTTCTTTTGGGATCCTAGATTTCTCATGCAATCCTTTGTTTTTACGCCATATCTTCATGGCTGATACAACTGAATCTATATTGGGTTTTTCAATAATGGGCACTACATAACTCATGTTATCTCCTTGCTTTACAAATTAAAGTTCAGCTTAGAGACAAATTATCAAATTAAACCTTTAGCTTCACACCTTCTCACCGGTAGGACACCAAACAGCTAAACAGATTGCATGGCTTATTTAAATTAAAAAATGAAGCAGAAAGTGGCCAAGATCCTAAACCACACGATGCTGCTGTTATAAACATGAAAATCAACAGGGAATTAAACCATATCATTCAAAATTTTTCATGGAAGAATTTAGCCACAAAAGACAAAACTCATTTTGAAAACCAGTTAAAACTTGCTAAAGCAACTTTGGTCTATTTAGACACCTTTGGCCAGGTTCCTAAACCAGAAGCTATTGCTAAATTGTATTCAAATTTAGATGAAAAAATAAAAACCTATGAGCTCCTAAATAAATCGGATGAAAAATTTACAAAATTCGCCAAAGAAATAGAAAAACACACTAACTCACACCCCGACGACGCTGTTAAAGCGCTTTTCAAAAAAGAGCAGGAGCATTCTTTTCGATTTTTGAAAAATATGCAACTTTTACAACGTAAAGGGGATATTCAATTTTTACAAAAGGTCATTGAACTGTTAAACGATCCAAGCTCAAACGACATGTTACCAGCCAATAAAGCAGCCATCATGATGGGGGCATTAAACCATCTGGACAACGAGTTACATGCTGGGGTTTTCACCTTCGGAATTAATAATTTTAAACATATGATGCAATCTCTTAAGGAAAAAATGTTCAAAGACTTACGGGACGGTAGCCCCGAGCAACATCAATTGTATCAAGTTTTAGCAGCTGGCAGCCAGGATGCGTTACAGGAATTTATCAAGGATCATGAAAAGAATTTTAAACATCTTCCAGATGCGCAGAAATTCCTAAAATCACCGAAGCTAGAAAAATCTATATTACATCAACAAAACGGGCATCAGAAGAAAAGTAAACTTGCAAACGTACACTCTGCTCCAGCGATAACACCAGAGGGTCACGATCCTAAAGATAAACCAAAGGGCCCTGCCCATGCCGCTTAATAATTAGTTCCTACAAAGCTTTAGGCTCTTTTACTCGATTACTCTTTGGGGTATTGGCAAAAGAACGAACGAGTTTTAATTCATCTAATAATCGCTTATAGCGATCATTTCCTAACTGCTCTGTAATATGAAGTTGCGCCTTATTCCATAATGGCACGCCCTTTTCAATAGCTGCGCGTCCTTTCTCTGTTAATACATATCCTTTAGTACGCTTGTCGGTAAGTTTTTGAGTGGTAATTAACCCAGATTTTTCTAAAGGTTTTAGGTTTCGGGTTAAGGTGGTTCTGTCCATTACTAACCCTTCCGCCATTTCGGTTAAGGTTTTTCCGGATGAAGCTGTCAGCGTTAATAATAACGTAAACTGAGTTGCACGTATGTCAGCGGGTTCTAGGTGTCGATCAAAATACTGTGTTACAGCCCGGGTTACTTTCCTCAGGTTAAAACAACAGCATATAGCATTAATATTCTGATAGGATGTCGCGTTGTGGCTCATATAGTGCACCTCCTAACAAAAGTGTAGGCTCTCTTTACCCATATTTGCAAGGAAGATAGCTAAGTATTTTGAAGGGATGTACATTTACCCTAGAACAGCGGGGCTTAGGGGGTGACCAAGCACCCTTGTTTTAGGTCTTAGGTAACCTGGCTTTTAACCGATGTACCTCGTCTCTTAAGTGTGCTGCTTCTTCAAATTCCAAATTTTTTGCGTGTAGATACATTTTGTTTTCAAGGGCGGTAATAGCGTTTATGATCTGCTTGGGGGTTAATAATTTAACTTCCGCGCTTAAGAAACTTGATCCTTTGTTTCCCTTTACCGCTCCTTTTTCTTTACTGTCATTAAAATAAGCCCCTTCTAAAATATCTTGTACCGCCTTTTGGACACCTTTTGGGGTTATGTTATGGAGTTTGTTATAGTCACTTTGCCTTTCCCGCCGTCTATCCGTTTCCTCCATAGCGCGCTGCATAGAATTGGTTATCCGATCTGCATATAAAATGGCTTTGCCATGAATATGACGTGCTGCACGACCAATTGTTTGGATTAAGGCACGCTCTGAGCGCAAGAAACCTTCTTTATCAGCATCAAATATGGCAACCAACGAGACTTCCGGCATATCTAACCCTTCTCGTAACAAATTAATACCCACTAATACATCAAAAACGCCTAAACGAAGATCCCGAATTATCTCTACCCGTTCAACTGTTTCAATGTCTGAATGCAAATATCGTACTTTGATCCCTTGCCCAGCTAAATACTGCGTTAGATCCTCTGACATACGTTTGGTTAATGTGGTAATCAACACTCTCTCATGAACGCTAATTCTACGCCGGATTTCAGATAATGCATCATCTACTTGTGTAGAAGCCGGTCTAACTTCAATAACAGGATCCACTAACCCCGTGGGGCGCACAATCAGTTCAACCACCTGATCGGAATGGCTCTTTTCATAATCTCCAGGCGTTGCAGAAACATAGATAGTTTGGGGATGAAGTTTTTCAAATTCATCAAATCGTAAAGGTCGATTATCGAGCGCTGAAGGTAATCGGAATCCATAATTCACCAGATTTTCTTTGCGAGATCTATCGCCTTTATACATAGCTCCTAATTGCGGAATAGTGACATGAGATTCATCTATCACCAATAATGCATCGCTTGGCAAATAATCCATCAACGTGGGTGGAGGTTCCCCTGCACTTCTACCTGATAAATATCGTGAATAATTTTCGATCCCAGAGCAATATCCCAACTCATAGATCATTTCAATATCATACCGAGTTCTTTGCTCTAAACGTTGTGCTTCAACCAATTTTTTTGAACTTTCAAGTTCAATTAACCTTTCTTTCAGCTCCTGCTTAATCACTTCTACCGCATCTAATAATTTTTGTCTGGGAGTTACATAATGGGTTTTAGGATAGATGGTCATTCGAGGTACTTGTTTTAAGATCTCTCCCGTTAGAGGATCAAATAAACTTATTTTTTCAATATCATCTCCAAAGAGCTCAACACGAACCGCATCATTATCCGATTCTGCAGGAAAAATATCGATCACATCCCCTCGAACTCTATAAGTCGCGCGCCGAAAATCCACATCATTTCGGGTATATTGCAACTCTGCCAGCCGTCGCAATAATGTACGCTGTTCAATTTTATCACCACGATCTAAGTGTAACACCATAGAGAGGTAAGCTTTAGGAGCACCCAATCCATAAATTGCCGATACCGTTGCCACAATAATGGTATCGCGCCTTTCTAACAATGCCTTAGTAGCAGATAACCGCATCTGTTCTATATGTTCATTAATAGATGCATCTTTTTCAATATAGGTGTCTGAAGAAGGTACATAGGCTTCAGGTTGATAATAGTCATAATAAGAAACAAAATATTCAACCGCATTGTTAGGAAAAAATAATTTCATTTCTCCATATAGCTGCGCTGCCAGGGTTTTATTATGGGCCAAAACTAAGGTGGTTCGATTGGTTTGTGCTATTACATTTGCAATGGTGTATGTTTTCCCCGAACCCGTAACGCCTAAAAGCGTTTGATGCACCAATCCGGAATTAAGTCCTTCAACCAACTTTTCAATAGCGTATGGTTGATCGCCTGCAGGCTTAAAATGAGCAGATAATTGAAATTGATTTGGCATTCCCACCATCCATTTTCTTTAATTTACTGTATTATGATTACAGTTGTAGAGTACCACATTTAAGGACTGTAATTGAGCATGAACACACTACTTTCCCATCGAGTCCAACGGATCAAACCCTCTCCAACCTTAGCGGTGTCTGCTAGAGCAGCTGCACTGAAAGCCGAAGGAATTGATGTAATTAGCTTAGGAGCCGGGGAGCCCGACTTTGATACCCCTACTCATATCAAACAAGCGGCGATTGAAGCCATTAATGCAGGGTTTACAAAATATACGGCTGTAGAAGGGACGCTCGATTTAAGAAAAGCCATTGTGGCAAAGTTTGCACGAGATAATCAATTACATTATGAGCCAAACCAAATCCTGGTTTCTTGTGGCGGCAAACAAAGCTTTTTTAATCTTGCCCAGGCTCTTTTAAATTCAGACGATGAGGTCATTATCCCAGCGCCGTACTGGGTTTCCTATCCGGATATTGTGTTATTAGCCGATGCAAAGCCTGTCATTATTGAAACCGGATTAGAAGAGCAATTTAAAATAACACCTGAACGGCTTGAAAAATCTATTACTCCAAAAACTCGCTTGTTAGTTCTGAACAGTCCTTCTAATCCCACTGGTATGGCATATACCCTATCGGAATTAAAGGCGCTGGGTGATGTTTTACGCCAACATCCTCACGTGTTGATTGCCACCGATGATATGTATGAAAAAATTCTGTGGTGTAAAGAACCTTTTTCAACGCTGTTAAACGCTCATCCCGATCTGCATCAAAGAACAATTGTGCTGCATGGTGTATCTAAAACCTATGCCATGACCGGCTGGCGCATTGGGTATGCCGCGGGCCCCAAGGATCTGATCCATGCGATGACGAATATTCAAAGCCAAAGCACATCGAATCCTTGTTCCATTTCACAAATGGCCGCTAAAGCGGCATTAGACGGCGATCAGAGTTGTATTATCCCAATGGTGCAGGCCTTTCATGAAAGACAGCAGTATGTGGTAGAGGCTTTAAGTGCTATCGAGGGGATCGAATGCATCAAGGCGGATGGGACTTTCTATGCCTTCCCAAGAGTACAAAACTTGATTGATCGCTTAGGGTTTGGAAATGATATTGAATTTTCGGATTTTTTACTGAGCCAAGCGCGAGTTGCAGTGGTACCTGGAACGGCTTTTGGAGCCCCAGGATATATACGTTTATCCACTGCCACCAGCCTAAAGAACCTGCAAGAGGCTGTAAATCGTATCAGAGCAGTGATCTAAATTATTGTTGCAACCTAATCCATGTTGAGTTACTCTGCCAAAAAAATTCATTCTAAATAAAAGCGGGGAAATACATGGGTAAAAAATATCAAACAGCTACTCAATATACCATACGAAATCAAGACAATTTGTCACAAACAGGTTCGTCTAATAGTTTGTGGTTAAAAGGTCTTTTGGGATTAGGTGTAGTAGTTACCAGTTTTCTAGGATTTAGATGGTTTCAATCTCCTCAAATACCACTAACTCCTCGATTACCTCTAAAGAATTGTGATACGAATAATATCATTGGGCTTACGATGAGCCCTGGAAGTATTTTACTGCCTACGTCGATGAGCCAAGAGATAAGTTTAAAATATCCCTATCAAGATATCGTGGAGGGATGGACAGAAACAGCTAAACAACAAAACTATTTAAAAGCAATGCATTTTTTAAGTAATTCACCTCCGATTAATACTTTATCCATATCAAAATTTACAACATTTTTAAATACCCTACATTCGATTATACTACCAAAAGAAAAAGGCCAATACCGAACGACATGGGTTTATATTATAGAGAATGATGACTTGCGACTATTTGATGACTCCAGCAAATTAACAGGTTTCTTAGAACCCGATGAAATAATGATATTGCAAAATATCAAACGAAAAATTGATGCTTTTATTAACGAATATATTGAAGATTTCGATCGAAGAGAAAGCATAGCCAGTTTACGAGAGACTATTGTCACCGAATTGGCTGGAACGGGTAAATTAACTGGTATGGATAAAATCTCAAAAAAATATCAACTCACCGAAGAAGAGAAAAGACTGGTGAATGACTATTACAGCTTCAAACCTGAATATTCCGCCAAACAAATGGAAGATCGTCTCCAACAAGGGTTTAGGAAACTAGTCGGAACCTGCAAAGGTGATCCTGCCAAATTTGCAGCTCATCTACATATGCTAATTGTTGATATTCACCCATACAAAGATGGAAATGGCAAACTGGCTCGAGCCTTGCAGAATGCCATTCGAAAAGAGCACAACTTACCACCTGTTATATTACCAAGTCGTACAGAATATATGCATGTTGTCCATGAGGCATCAAATCAACAGAATTATGATATATATTCTGAATTTGTAGCGAAATTGGAGCAAGAGAAACACTTTGAAACGGTACAAGAAACATGCCTTTATCTATACCAACCTAAGAATGACTGCCGCAATCCTTCTCTTTATTCTCCTTGCTTAACTTATCTAAAGCGTATGCAAGAAGAAAGTGCAGCTAAAACACATTACGCTGAGTATCGCCGCAATAAAAACCATCGAAAAAGAGAAATTAGAAAGAAATAATTTAGCTAGCTTGCAATTATCTGGTTAAAAATTGATATGCTACTGCTTGGGAGTTGACCTTCACCTTAAAAATTAGGTACTATCCTCTCTCGCCCATATCTAAATTCCCCGGTAGCTCAGTCGGTAGAGCAAGTGGCTGTTAACCACTGGGTCGGCGGTTCGAGTCCGTCCCGGGGAGCCAATTAGCAACACCTGCAGCGTTTCAGCAATATTTAAAAAAAATTCCGAGTTACCAACAAGGCACAACCAAGCTGCATAAGCTAAATTATTGGACATTGGTTATGTTACAATTCATTAGAAATATAGTTACTTTAATGAAGGTAAAGTCACACGGTTTTATGGATAACAAAGATATAAATGCTCCACAAGTTAACATCGAGCTCACGATTGATTGGCAAGAACAAAAAGCGTCTGAGCAAATCTTACCTGAGTTAAAAGAACACCTTGATTATCTGGATCAGGTCTATGACTTTTGTTTTAAAGTCCAACATTCTTTAAATGGCAAAACATACAATCAATAGGCAAAACACTTAGATGCCAAATGATGATTTTAATGAGGATAACGGATTTTCTAAGATCGATGAGATTTATCACTCTCAATGGTTATCCTGAACAAGCTTTAACACTAGCATCTTCCATATTTGAACTATCACATACTGCTGCATATTTCCTGCATAATCCCGAAGCAGTAGACAAATGGTATAGCTGTGACGATATTCAAGCAAAAATGCCAAACTTAATTGGTGTAAATGATTATAAAAATCTAGTGAAAAAGAACTACTCTTACAAAGATCTAGAAGCACATTCAGATAATGAATATAAAGTTTATAAGCAATTATGTTGGATGAAACATTCACACCCTATAATGCAGGATTTACTCTTAATAGATAACAACATACAATTCCCGATAGGACCCTATACAGATGAAAAATCTATAAATCATGCATGGTTTACCATAGAACATAGTGGTAGATTAACCGAACTGGTTATAGGAAACCTTGTAAATTTGAAAGATGAAGAATCTATAAAATCAAATTTAGAATCCCTTGCTAAAATTAGGGGGAAATTGCACCAAAAGGTACTTGCTAGATTTGGCAGTAATGACCCATTCAAGTAATGGCTAATCTTAAAAACGGACCGAAGGGGTCAGATCATATGATCTGACCCTCATCAAGATGGCGGGCAGGGAAGCAGAGCTTATATGAAAGCATTTTCGATATATTAATTGTATCTTCTTGATGTATTCCAGCCATAACGAATTGTTTATAAGCTTGAATGGGATGGGTGTTTTCAAAACGATTTAGAATTTCATTGTGAAAAAGCCATTTTATATTGTTATCTGAGTTTAGATAATACTTGTAGCTGGACCAAGGATAATCCTCGGGTTTTCTTGTTATATTAGCAGCAACGGGATTTAGATGCATGTATCGACTGACTTGCAAGAGATAATTATCTGCATCAACTGGAATAGACTTGAAACGTCCTCTGAACAATGATCCATCTATCGCATGAATTTTATTAAATCTTTGTGTATAGATTTTACTGATATATTGCATAATTTTACTAAGGTTTTCATTTGGGCAATGCAGTAGTAAATGATAGTGATTACTCATCAAACAATAAGCGTGAATTTCTGCTTGATATTTTTCATGTGCGTCTGAAAGTAAGCTGGTGAATAATTCATAATGTGTATTAGAGCGAAAGATATTTTGATGAGCGCCCCCTCGGTTCATAACATGATACCAAGCACCAGGATATTGTATACGTTGTTTTCTAGGCATAAATGTTTAATGTGGTTTTAAAATAGAAAGAGTATGTTGTTACATATGGATTGTAAATCAGATAAATAACGGAGATCTAAAGGGGGTCAGATCACATGATCTGACCCCTTCCCTTCCCCGCAAAAATCAACCAATTTTTTCATGGCGAAAGAGTCATTCTTCATGCTCTAAAACAACCAAAAAATATAAGAAAGATATTAGATTACTTAAGAGTTGAAATGTTGAAAAAAGCTGCAGAACTAGGAGGCCTTCCCTCACCCTTTATAATCTCCACTGTTAATTTGATATTATGTTCTTACCCAAATTCCGTTTGTAATGAATGCAGCCTTGGTTTGATTGCACTTAGGAATTCAAGCAAAAATGGTTTTCTAAAAACTCTTATTGATTTAATTAATCAACCAGGAAGCTTATTTAGAACAGTTGTGATTCAACAAGAAAATGGTACAGATAGACCTATAGCTGTAGAGCTGAATGTGATAATTGGATCAAATAGAATATTTAACAATGATGTAAGTGGTGCTTTTTTAAAACATAATCCAGGAGCAAAACTTGACTTCCAAGGTTTGGCCACTTCTTTTCAACAATAAAGCGCCATTATAATTGGTAGAAACATTAGAGGTCCTAAAAAGTTTTTTTATGATTTCACTGAAAGTACTATTCATGAATCTACAACCAGTTTGAGT
>JBEICO010000047.1:0-8997 GCA_040383965.1 Francisellaceae bacterium | reverse complement strand
CATTTGCCATTTGCCATTTGCCATTTGCCATTTGGTTATTGTACCCATGGTTACGAAACCGCATTCCCTTCTCCCGTAACGGGAGAAGGTGGCGCGAAGCGCCGGATGAGGGTCGTTTGCATTGTTGGTATCAGACACCACGCATGGTTAATAATGTGTATATCCTATAGTGCTTCCAGCAAATAGCAGATAATCTTAAATAACAATATGGTATATATATCAGTATGTTATGTTTTTTCCTAAAAAATATTGCACTAAACTTAATGTTAATATATACTTAAAAATATATACTGCTATAACAGGGGGGAGTTGATATGAAAACTGCCAAAATTTTTCGCAATGGACAAAGTCAAGCAGTTAGATTGCCCAAAGAATTTCGAGTTAAAGGTTCAAAAGTTCTCATTAAAAGGCAAGGGGGATCTATAGTGCTTACTCCTATCGATCAAGAACCTTGGGAAGATTTTATTAAGAATCTACATGAATTTTCAGGAGACTATATGAATGAAAGAAATCAGCCTGAAGAGCAAAAAAGAAAGGAACTTTTTTAATGAAACTTCTTTTGGATACTAATATATGTATTTATATAATAAAGAAAGAGCCTGCCACGGTATTAACAAAATTTAAACAATTCATTCCAGGGGATATAGCCATATCTTCAATCACACTAGCAGAACTTAATTATGGGGTTGAGAAAAGCTTGCATATGGAAAAAAATCGAATAGCTTTGGAAAATTTCTTAATACCTTTTGAAGTTCTTTCTTTTGATGAACAAGCGGCACTTTGTTACGGTGGTATAAGAGCTCAACTTGAGAAAATTGGGCAGCCAATAGGTCCTTTGGATTTAATGATAGCTGCTCATGCTATTAGTACAGAGTTAACATTAGTTACGAATAATATAAAAGAGTTTAATCGGGTACCCAATCTTAAGGTTGAAGATTGGGTTTAATGCTTTATTTTCTAGTGGTTACTTTTTTATACTGAGCTTCTTTTGACGTTTCAATCTTGGCAGCAGAAAAATTATGGGAATATAATGGTCTTAAGATTTCTAAAGAAACAGCACGGTTATGGATGATCAATGCTGGAATTTGGAAAGCCAAAAGAAGTTATAAAGACACCATTCATCAACCTCGTTATCACCGCACTTGTTATGGTGAATTCATCCAAATTGATGGTTCAGATCATAATTGGTTTGAAGCACGAGGACTAAGATGTACCTTGCTGGTCTTTATTGATGATGCAACTAGTCTGGTACAGAAACCATTATTTGTTGAAGCAGAAACTACTTTTAGTATCTGCGGGCATTAAAAGGTTACTTGAAAGAGCATGGGAAACCTAGGGCCTTTTATAGCGATAAGCATGTGGTATTTAAGGAATTTTTTAGGAAGCTCAAGCTGATTTTATTCAAAACTAAATGAAAACAGGAAAGAGTTCGACGATTAAATAATTACAGAAAGATTTTAAGTTCTAAAACCAGGTTTCATCATTATTCCCCCGAGAGGTTTTAGGGAAATATTACATTCCCGTTTAACTTTGGCTTTTGATAGTAAATTGAAGCGGATCCTTTGGCCTAAAGTAGCAGCCAGTAATATGGCTTCTTGTAAACCCAGATGGCTAGCAATGCAGGTGTGAGGGCCCGAGCCAAAGGGCAAATACAAAAAGGGGTGGCGCTTAGAAGCAGAGTCGGATTCCAAAAAGCGTTCTGGGTAGAAGTCATTGGGTTTTTCCCAATAGTTAGGATTTCGATGCAAGGCGTAAAGATGCAATATGATTTTAGAATGAGGGGGTATTTCAAATCCATTTATCTCATCGGACTCTTGGCTAACCCTGCCAAGTGCCCAAATCGGCGGATATAGCCTGAAGGTTTCAGAGATAACGGCTTTGGTAAACGAGAGATTTGGGATATCTTCCGCGGTGGGGAGTCTTCCACCTAACACCTCGTCCAACTCTGCTTCCATTTGTGTTCGATAGTGTGGGTGTTGTGCCAGCAAATACCACATCCAGGTTAAGCCACAAGCGGTAGTTTCATGCCCCGTAATAATATGAGTTTTAAATTCTGCTAAAACTTCCTGGTCGGTTAGGAGTTGCTGGGTTTCATCATTTTTAGCATTCAATAATAACTGGAGTAAGTCATCTTTGGGAGCGGATTCTTGACGGCGCTTTTGAATAACACTTAAAAAAAACTGATTAACTTTTTTAGTATACCAATAGAAACGCATATTATTGATGGTGGGTTTCCAGGGTGCAATAAGGAACGCACTGGTGCAATAAGAATTACTAAAGGCAATCGCTTTTCCTAAAAACTTCAAGGTTTTTTGAGGAATTTCCTGGCTTCCAAACAGTTTAAAGGCAATATTTAAGGTTAATTGATTCAGTTCCGACAAGAGATCCATTTTGGAGGGAAGGCGTTGCGTCCATTGTTGTAATTGGTTTGCTGCACATTGTGTGATAAAGGGGATATAATTTTGAATGGTTTGATGTTGGTAGGCAGGTAATGCCATTCTACGGCGAGATCGCCACGCCTCTCCTTTGTTCACTAAAATGCTATTTCCAAACATCAGTTTCATTTGTTTGTAGATGATCAATTCACCTCGAATATAATTCTTGGCGTTGGTTTTTAAAATATGTTCAAAAATGCTGGGACCGACTGCCATATAACTAAAAGCAGAAGAATAAATGAGATCCCCACACTGTTCTGCTAATTTGACCGGAAAATCTAAGCTAAAACTCTCGGAACCTTCCAAAAAAGCATCATTAATTTGAAAAAAAGAAGGACCTTTGGGTCGCTTGATAGGATTAAAAAATTTTTTCAGTGAGCTTAAGGTGTGAGTTAGCACAATACTCCCTTTGATTTTATCCTTTATCGTTTTTTGGTTAAGTTTGGCGATTTTTTGGGGTTCAAGGGATCTGTAGAGGCTTTTAAGTTACGCCGCAGATTTTGTTGCCGTCTAAATTCAGATGTGTCTTTTGGAGCGGTTGATACATTCGCATCTAAAACTTCAAAATGTTTCATGAGATCTTCTGTTAATTGTTTGCGTAAATGGGCATTTCTTTGATCCCATTCGTCAAAATCAAGAGTATTTGTTGCAGGTTTTTGGGATTGAAAGATTTTTTTCAATTGTTCGACCATTCGCTCAACTGTTGCTAGATCTAAGTTTAATTTTGAAGCTATATAGATTAACGAATCTGTACAACCCATAAGATACCAACATTGCATCCAAACATTAACCGGCGGGACGCCGGTTTCAATGGGGGTGCCGGTATCATCGGTAAATTCTAATAAACAATTTAAACAGCGATAGCGATGATTATGGATGGATTGATCTGCAACTGGTGTTATTCTTTTTAAGTTGATGGATCGACAACTTGGACATTGGATCTCACTATCCCATCTTTCTTGTCTTAAAGTTTCGTAACTCTCGGGTATGCCAAGCAGTTGATTAATTTGATCGGCGCGACGATTCGGCGCTGCTTCTTTAGGACCTTCCAAAATTGCCTTAAGAGATTTTAAGTTATTCAATACTTGTTCACTTTGAAGGTATTCAGTTTCATGATCCGCAAAATTTTTAAGCAAGAGTGCAGATTTCTGTGCGGTTTTCGTTGAGCTTTCAGGCTCTAATATTTCTGTTGTAACGTCTTCCTCTTCATCCTGAGAGGAAGACGTTGTTTTTAATTTTTTCCACAATTCGTTTAAAAAAGTCATGTCTTATCCATTCGTTTTGTGGAATAACGACTCTAGAACTAGGCCTCTTGCACGAGATTTTCAGCATTTTCCGGCACAAGAAGATCGGAGCTTTGTTCGCTCTGCCAGTTGCGCGCTTCCTCTGCTAGAGTTTCTATGAGTTGAATATCCTCTGAATTTAGTTCGCGAAACAAATGCATTAATTGAATAACAGGTTCAGCAAGACCTGCATTTTCAAGATTACGATGGTTGTGGGTTTCAAGTCCCAAGACTTTTGCCAATTGTTCAATGTGACCTTTAACAATTTTTAAATAAACAGGCATATGTTTGGCCGCTGATTCAAAAGCGACTTCAAGACAACCTGTGTTATTGGGAAGAGAACTTATGAGAATTCTCAACTTATGAATAGGGTGATGTTGATCCTGATTATGCTTTTCAGCATGAGAGGGAAGCCCATGTTGTTTTATAGGAAGCCCTGCTTGTTGCAATTCCATTAACATGGTAACGGGCGAGAGCCGTTGATTTCGATATTCATGTAATAATGGCAATAAGTTAAGTACAAAGCCATTAATGAAGGTAATGTCTTTGATCTGTTCAACACGATCACATAACTTTTTAACCTGGGATTCATCCCAGAGGGGTTGCTTTAACGGTGGAATAGCTTTGCTGTTGAAGAGTTCTGCAATATCTTCAGGAGTTGATAATAGGGGGAGAGTATCCACGTGGGTTTTTAATTCGGTTGCAATTTCATTAAGACGGACACGATCCAGTACCTTCTGAAGTTGACTCAAAACCCATTTACCGCCCTCAGGAGCGGTGAATCCTTCCTCATTCAGAGTTTTAACCATTTGACGTTGCGAATATCCCTTACGACGATAATCTTGGATGATAGGATCGAGCAAAAAGGCAAAGACAATAGCTGTATCAATTTTAGGTTTATTGACTCTACCAATCACTTCAGCTGCTTTGGGATTGCCTGATTTGGCAGAAGTGAGTTTTAATCCTTCACGAATTAATTTGCCGTGTAACTTTCTTTGAACTTCAGCATGTTTGCTTAAGGCTTCTAAAATAGTTTGATTGACAAAAGGTTGATCAAAGCACTGGAAAGGGATAGCAGCGTTCAAGAGTATTTGCGAAAAAGAATCATTATTAGCTAGGGTGCCCAATTCAATAATCAATAAAGAAGCGTTTCGTTGTCGACAAAGTGCTAAAGCTTTTTGAAGCTCGGGCCATTTTGCGGTGCGTCGATTTTCAGGAATTTCAGTATAAGAATCTATTATTTCTGCATGAGGGTGTCGGTTACGGAAATCTTGGATGGCTTCGTTGGGTTGCGATGCTCCCGTCGATTGCGGATTGGCATGTTCCCTGCGATTCGCTCCAAACTTAGTTTGTGGAGCAACATAGTACGTTACGTAAAGCGTTGGTTCAGACACGATATCACCCCACTATAATTTTAGATGCCGTAGACCAAAAGTAGATCCCCTTTGCCGAACAGTCAAGCAATAAATGGTTGCTCTTCTTCTCTTAGGGTCAAAACCTCAACACCAGACTCGGTTACGAGTAATGTATGCTCCCATTGTGCCGACAAGCTGTGGTCCTTGGTAATGGCAACTGTCCATTTCATTTCAGCTGGTGTTGCTTGACCGTTTATGGGGTCAAGCGTAAATCTTTTTACCAGTTGTTGGATATCTCTTTTGCCTTGGTTAATCATGGGCTCAATTGTAAATGTCATTCCAGGTTCTAACTTTAAACCTGTTCCGGCATTGCCATAGTGCAATACCTGTAACCCGGATTCATGAAATTCACTTCCTATACCATGACCACAATATTCCCTAACCACAGAATATTCATTTTTTTCGGCATGCCTTTGAATGATAGCACCAATATCACCTAGCTTGGCACCCGGCTTAACTGTCCGGATCCCAAGGTATAGGCATTCTTTTGCTACCTCACATAATTTTATAGCCCATTTTGAACATTCGCCTACATAAAACATTTTACTGGTATCCCCATGATACCCGTCTTTTTTAACAGTCACATCAACATTTAATATGTCGCCTGACTTTAATGCTTTTTGATCGGGTATGCCATGGCATATCACGTGATTAACAGAGGTACAAATAGATTTGGGGAAGACTTCATCCCCGACGCGATAATATAGGCATGCTGACTCGGCCTTTTGGGTATTAACAATGTAATCCTGGCAAATATCATTGAGCTTTAGGGTAGAAATCCCAGGCCTTACATAAGGCTCAATCATAGACAGTACTTCGGCTGCTAGGCGCCCAGCAGTGCGCATTTTTGCAATTTCTTCAGAGGTCTTAATGATGATTTTGGACAAAGTTTTGAGTCCTTATTGTCAGCCAGTTTCTGCTATGGTATAAAGCTTAGGCGAAATACGCAAATTTCCACTAAATACACACATGCATCGTCACATGATCTAGGGTGCTTGTTCCTTACCAGGTGTGAGGAATAGGTTGGATGATGGGATGCATGGAGGCTTAACCCTAACCTTTAGGAGCTTATCATGAGTATCGCAGTTAGTATGCGAGAGATGTTAGAGGCCGGAGTTCATTTCGGTCACTTAACTCGCTTTCGAAATCCCAGTATGATCCCTTACATTTATTGTGCCCAGAATGGTGTGCATATCATTAACTTGGAAAAAACACTTCCTATGTTTAGAGAAGCGCTCAAGTTTATGAGCAAAATTGCTTCCAAAAATGGGAAAATTTTATTTGTTGGAACTAAACGTTCTGCCAAAAAGTTGGTTGCAGAGTATGCAAAGCAATGTGGGATGCCCTATGTTGATCACCGCTGGTTAGGGGGTGAATTAACGAATTATAAAACCATCAAACAATCTATTCGTCGGTTACGAGATTTGGAAACCATGAGTATGGATGGTACCTTGACGCATCTAACCAAAAAAGAAGGCTTGCAACGGATGCGAGAAATGCAAAAGTTAGAACAGAGCCTAGGGGGCATTAAGGACATGGGTGGATTGCCCGATGCGATTTTTGTCTTGGATGTGGGTAATGAAAAGATTGCGGTGACAGAGGCTAATCGCTTAAGTATTCCTGTGATTGGCATTGTTGATACGAATCATAATCCTGCCGGAGTGGATTATCCCATTCCTGGAAATGATGACGCGATGCGCGCGATAGAATTGTATTTAAGAAGTGCTTGTCAAACAATCTTAAGTTCTAAGCAGGCAGAAAAAAATGCCATTAACCAAAAATTTAAAGAAGAGTTTGTTGAGTTAGAATCCAATAAACCTGCTGCACCTGAAGAAGAAGGATAAGCTATGTCAATTTCAGCCTCACTCGTTAAAGAGCTTCGAGAACGCACCCAAGCAGGAATGATGGAGTGCAAAAAAGCCCTAATGGAAACCAACGGCGATATTGATAAAGCCATAGAAGCGATGCGCAAAGCCGGGCAAGCTAAAGCTGTTAAAAAAGCTTCTCGTGCTGCCGCGGAAGGAACAATTATCGTGCTGGCTGCCCAAAATGGCAAGGGTGCTGTGCTAGTAGAAGTGAATTGTGAAACCGATTTTGTGGCAAGAGAAGATCGCTTTAAACAATTTGCGAATGCTGTGGGTGCTAAGGCGTTACAGGGGATCAAAACCATTGAAGCTTTGCAGCAAGAAACGGATACTGCTCGTTTAGAATTGGTTACCCAATTAGGTGAGAATGTTAGTGTACGTCGCATGGCATCCTACGAAGTATCTGAAGGTGTTGTTGGAGCCTATGCGCATGGAGATGCGAATGGGGTGCGTATTGGATCTTTGGTGGTATTAAAGAAAGGTACTGCAGATCTGGCGCGGGATCTAGCTATGCAAGTAGCGGCTATGAATCCAGAATATTTAGCAACTAAAGATGTGCCTGAAGCGCGATTGGAAAAAGAAAAGGAAATTTATAAAGCTCAAACCCTGGAGCAAGTTCGTGCAGAGGGTAAACCTGAAGAGATGGTAGATAAAATAGTGGCAGGAAAACTGAAGAAGTTTGCTACTGAAGTAACCTTGCTTGGACAGACCTTTGTAAAAGATCCCAGCAAAACTGTTGAAAAATGGTTGCAAGAACAAAATGCAGAGGTAGAAGCCTTTGTGCGGTTTGAAGTGGGTGAAGGGATCGAAAAGAAAGAAGATAATTTTGTAGAAGAGGTAATGGCTCAGGTAAAAGGTTTGAATTAAATGTAGGGGCCGGTCTTTGTACCGGCCCTAAAGGAACAACATGAAACAGCCGATCTACAAAAGAATCATGCTAAAACTAAGCGGTGAGGCCTTGCTTGGCGATCATGCTTTTGGTATTGATCCTGCTATTTTAGATCGCATGGCTTCTGAAATTGGAGAATTAATCAAACTCAAAGTTCAAGTTGGTTTAGTGATAGGGGGCGGCAATTTTTTTAGGGGCCAAGCACTCTCTGAAGTAGGAATTGGTCGAATTACCGGTGATCAAATGGGAATGTTGGCAACGGTGATGAATGCCCTAGCAATGCGAGATGCCTTAGAGCGAGCAGGATTCACCACGCGTATTATGTCTGCCATCCATATGAGCGGGGTAGTGGATTATTATGATCGTCGTAAAGCCATGCACCATTTAAGTAAGGGTCGTGTGGTGTTATTTGCGGCGGGGACAGGGAACCCTTTGGTGACCACAGACTCTGCAGCAAGTTTAAGGGCTATTGAGGTAGAAGCGGATATTTTATTAAAAGCGACGGATGTGGATGGAATTTATACGAGTGATCCTGCAAAAGATCCCACAGCTACTCGATATAAAGTGCTCAGTTTTAAAGATGCTCTGACCAAAGAATTGGGTGTGTTGGATTTAACCGCATTCTGTCAATGTCGAGATCACCATATGAAAATTCGAGTTTTTAGTTTAGAAAAGCCGGGTGCTTTATTGCGAATAGCTTGCGGAGAAGATGAAGGAACTTTGGTTGAGTAGAAATCATTTTTTATTTGAGGGCTTATGTTAGCAAAAATCCAGCAAGAAGCAGAAATTCGGATGAAAAAGGGTGTTGAAACCTTGAGTCATACCCTGGCAAAGTTAAGAACGGGTCGTGCACATCCCAGTTTATTGGAATCTATTTCAGTGCTTTATTATGGGAATCCTACGCCACTTAGCCAAGTGGCAACCGTCAACGTTGAAGACGCTCGTACGCTATCTATTTCTCCTTGGGATAAAGCTATGGTGCAAGTAATTGATAAAGCTATTAGAACCTCGGATCTTGGGTTGAATCCGGCCACGACAGGTATGGTTATTCGAGTACCCTTACCTGCATTAACGGAAGAACGTCGCAAAGAATTGGTACGTTTAGTGCGT
>JBEICO010000046.1:0-9055 GCA_040383965.1 Francisellaceae bacterium | reverse complement strand
GAACTGTGTATTTAAGCGTTTATCGTACGCCTAGACACATATATGCCCAGGTTTTTGCGCCTCGTGGTTCAGAAGTTCTGGCAGCGGCTTCCAGCTTGGACACAGAACTTCGGAATAAGAAAATTGGTCCTGGAAAACTGAAAATGGCGGAAGCAGTAGGTGCGTTGGTTGCAGATCGCGCAAAAGCAAAAGGCATTTCTGGTGTAGCGTTTGATCGTTCTGGTTATCAATATCACGGTCGTATAAAAGCGTTGGCAGAAGCGGCGCGAACTAATGGCTTAATTTGTTAAGGGTTTGAAAAACATGTCAAGTGTAGATTTAAGTGCAAAAGGCGATGGTTTTCAGGAAAAATTGGTAGCTGTTCGTCGTAGCGCCACCGTAGTTAAGGGTGGTAGAAAATTTAGTTTTTCTGCCCTAACTGTTGTGGGTGATGGCAAAGGCCGAATTGGTATTGGTCGAGGTAAAGCTCGTGAAGTACCCGTTGCGATCCAAAAAGCCATGGAAAGTGCAAGACGTAATTTGATGAGAATTGATCTTAATGGATCGACTTTGTACCATCCTGTGGAATCTCAACATGGCGCTTCAAAAGTTATTATGATGCCCGCTTCAGAAGGAACCGGGATTATTGCCGGTGGTTCGATGCGTGCCGTCTTTGAAGTGTTGGGTGTGCATAATGTTTTGGCAAAATGTATAGGTTCAACTAATCCTGTTAATGTTGTTAGAGCTACGTTAAAAGGGCTAAAAGCCATGTCTTCTCCAGAGCAAATTGCTTTGAAACGCGGGAAGAATGTAACGGACGTACTTCCAAGTCATGCGGGGAAGAACAAAGATGAAAAATAAGCCAAAACTTTCTATTACTTTGGTTAAAAGTAGAGCAGGTCGTCTTCCAAAACATAAAGCCACATTGGTAGGTTTAGGGTTACGGCGTATTGGTCAAACCGTTACATTGGAGGATACTCCTTGTATTCGAGGGATGATTAATCAAATTTCCTATCTTTTAGTGGTGGAGCAGATCAAATCATGAAATTAAATACACTAAAGCCTGCACCGGGTTCAAAGCAAAAGGGTCGACGTCTTGGTCGAGGCATTGGTTCTGGTTTGGGTAAAACTTCCGGTAAAGGTCATAAAGGTCAAAAGGCACGTGCAGGTGGATATCACAAAGTGGGTTTTGAAGGCGGACAAATGCCATTACAACGTCGCTTACCCAAGTTTGGGTTTACCTCTCGTACGAAGCGTTTTGTCGCAGAAGTGCGACTGGATGCTCTTAATACAATGCAATCTCAAGTTGTTAATTTAGAAACACTATTTGAAGCAAATATTCTTTCGATGCCGACAAAAATGGCAAAAGTCATTTTGGCAGGTAACATTTCTCGTCCTGTTACTTTACAGGGCTTATTAGTCACTCGAGGGGCTAGACAGGCTATTGAGGCGGCTGGGGGATCAGTCGAATAAACATGCAAAGCCCGGCGCGAGCAATAGCAAATACCAGCGGATTGTCTGAATTAAAAGGACGCATATTATTTTTAATAGGCGCTTTGTTGGTTTATAGAGTCGCTGCGCACGTTCCAGTGCCAGGTTTAGATCCAGATCGTTTGGCTGAATTATTTTCTGGGAATCAAGGGATCTTGGGGTTATTTAATTTATTTTCTGGTGGTGCTTTATCGCGGCTTACTGTAGTTGCGTTGGGAATAATGCCCTATATTTCTGCCTCTATTGTGATTCAACTCTTAACTTCGGTTTGGGCACCTTTAGAGCAATTAAAAAAAGAAGGTCAAACGGGAAGAAGAAAAATTTCTCAATATACCCGCTATTCGACGCTTGTCTTGGCTTTTGTCCAAGCCTTCGGAATGGCTCGGTATCTTGCAAGTTCTGGGATCGCTCTAGATCCAGGGATGACTTATTATTTCACCGTCAGTTTAACGTTAGTCACAGGTACTTTATTTTTAATGTGGCTTGGAGAACAAATTACGGAACGAGGAGTAGGTAACGGTATTTCTCTTATTATATTTGCAGGGATCGTGGCGGGATTACCAGGCGCCATTTTTAATACGCTCGAAAAAGTCAGCCAGGGGGAAATGCAGGCTATTGGTTTAGTATTATTATGTGTGATGCTGGTTGGCATTATTGGTTTTGTGGTTTTTGTGGAACGGGGACAGCGTCGTATTACCGTTAACTATGCACAAAGGCAGCAGGGACGTAAAATGTATGCAGCGCAAAAAAGCCATTTACCCTTAAAATTAAACATGGCAGGTGTTATACCGCCCATTTTTGCATCGAGTTTGATTTTATTTCCAGCAACTTTAGGTCAGTGGTTTGGGAAATCCCCTGGAATGGAATGGTTGAGCTCTCTCGGGCTTGCCTTATCGCCTGGACAACCTATTTATCTTTTATTATTTGCGGGCGCAATTGTTTTCTTTTGTTTTTTTTATACGGCTCTTGTTTTTAATCCGAAAGATACCGCAGACAATTTGAAGAAGTCTGGTGGATATATTCCTGGGGTACGTCCTGGAGATCAAACTTCAAACTATATCGATAAAGTTATGACGCGATTAACCATTGTAGGTTCTATGTACATCACATTAGTTGCTTTATTGCCTGAATTATTGGTGATGGGTTGGAATGTTCCTTTTTATTTTGGGGGCACTTCATTGCTTATTATTGTGGTGGTTGTCATGGATTTTATGGCTCAGGTGCAGGCACACTTAATGTCTCATCAATATGAAGGTTTAATGAAGAAGGCTAACCTACGGGGGCGTGGGTAAAAGACTAGCCTTTTAGTATGTAAAAGAGTAAAATCAACCGTTTACCAAAATGACTTCGAGGGTTTGGATGAAAGTTAGAGCATCAGTTAAAAAAATGTGTGAAGAATGCCGAGTAATCCGGCGGGAGAGGGTCGTGAGAATTGTGTGTAAAAAAACCAATAAGCATAACCAGAGGCAGGGATAGTTATGGCTATACGAATTTCAGGGGTTATATTGCCGCCCAACAAGCACATCCGAATTGCCCTTCGGTCTATTTTTGGAATAGGTAGCCATAGAGCGATGGCCGTCTGTCAAAAAGCAGGAGTAGATCCGGCAGCTAAAGTTGTGGACTTAAAAGATGACTATACGAGCTTGCTTCAAGAAGCCGTGAATGAATTTATGGTGGAAGGGGATCTTCGACGTCGGGTTGCCATGGATATCAAGCGTTTAGGAGATATCAAATGTTATCGCGGGCTGCGTCATAAACGTGGATTACCAGTTAGGGGTCAGCGTACAAAGACAAATGCACGCACCCGTAAAGGTCGGAAACGACAAAGCCAGATCATTAAACCTCAAGCAGCGGAATCAAAATAAAGTAGGAATTTTTTAAATGGCAAAAGCAGCAAAGGCAGCAGCGACAACCACCACCACAGCCAAGGCAACTCGCCCTCGCAAGAAAGTGAAACGTACAGTTACAAGCGGTGCGGTGCATGTGTTGGCTTCTTTTAACAATACTATTATTACGGTTACAGATTCCCAAGGAAATACCATTGCCTGGCAAACAGCGGGTGGCGCAGGGTTTAAAGGTTCGCGGAAGAGCACACCCTATGCAGCACAAATGGCAGCAAGACGAGCAGTGCAAGTGGCGAAAGAATTTGGTTTGAAAACCGTCGACGTCTATGTTTGTGGCCCAGGGCCTGGAAGAGAGTCTGCCGTTCGCGCAGTGGGCGAGTTTCTTAATATTGTAAGAATTGTTGATAAAACTGGGATACCACATAATGGTTGTCGCCCTGAAAAAGAACGTCGAGTTTAATAAGAGGATAACAGCATGGCAAGGTACTTAGGTCCTACTTGTAGAGTAGCAAGAAGATTAGGAACTGATTTAGGACTTAAAAGTAGAGTTCGCGATATTGATTCAAAGTGTAAATTAAGCACGCAACCTGGGCAGCATGGACAAAAGCGTTCACGCCCCACAGATCACGGCGTTCAGCTTTGTGAAAAGCAGAAGTTCAGATACATGTATGGTGTATTAGAGCGGCAATTCCGTAAATACTATGCAGAAGCGGCAAGACGCAAAGGCGCAACAGGTGAGACTCTGTTTCAATTGTTGGAGTGTCGTTTAGATAATGTGGTATATCGTTTGGGCTTTGGCTGTACGCGTGCCGAATCACGTCAATTGGTAAGGCATAAAGCGATTTTAGTGAATGATAAAGTTGTCAACATTCCTTCTTATTCTGTTAAAGCAGGGGATGTTGTTGAGGTTCGAGAAAAGAGTAAAGCACAATTGCGGGTTCAAGATTCTCTTCGGTTAGCCGAAGGCGCTGGTTTTCCTGAATGGGTAGAAGTGGATGTGACTAAGATGAAAGGAACATTCAAACGAATTCCAGACAGGACTGATTTACCCGCAGAATTGAACGAACAATTGGTCGTGGAACTTTACGCGAAGTAGTAAAGATCTTTGTTGAGAGGAGCAGTTCATGCAACGTGCCGTTAGAGAATTTTTAAAACCAAGATTGGTTGATGTTCAGCAAGCCGGTTATCACCGTGCGAAAGTGGTTTTAGAACCTTTAGAGCGTGGTTTTGGTCACACTTTAGGGAATGCTCTAAGACGTGTCCTTCTATCTTCTATGCCAGGATGTGCGGCAGTTGAGGCTTATATTGAAGGTGTTCTTCATGAATACACGACAAAAGAAGGAATTCAAGAAGATATTATTGATGTCTTATTAAATCTTAAAGGGATTGAGTTTAAGCTAGACGGTAGGGATGAAGTCGAGCTTAAATTAGTAAAACAAGGTGAAGGCCCTGTTTTGGCTGGAGACTTTGAATTACCGCATGATGTTAGGATCATGAACCCAGAACACGTGATTGCTCATATGACCAAAGTGGGTGAGCTTAACATGACAATTCGAGTGGCACGTGGGCGCGGGTATGAACCGGTTAGTATGCGTCAAAATCCTGAAGAGGTAACTAGACCTATCGGTTGGTTACAATTGGATGCGTCCTTTAGCCCTGTTCGACGCGTAACGTATGTTGTCGAAAACGCTCGCGTAGAAAAACGCACCGATCTAGACAGACTCGTACTAGATTTAGAAACCAACGGTACCATTGAACCCGAGGAAGCTATTCGATGGGCAGCTTCAATTTTAGTGGATCAATTATCGGTTTTTGTTGAATTAAAAGGTGAGAAACAAACCGAACCTGCGCGACTTAGAACAGAAATAGATCCTATGCTGCTTCGATCCGTGGATGATTTAGAACTCACTGTTCGATCTGCGAATTGTTTAAAGGCCGAAAATATATTTTATATTGGGGATCTGATCCAAAAAACTGAAGTCGAATTATTAAAGACTCCAAATTTGGGCAAGAAATCTTTAACTGAAATTAAGGATGTACTAACAACCAAAGGGCTTTCGCTCGGAATGCGGCTTGAAAATTGGCCTCCGTCGGGTTTGGCAACATGATAACAAAGGGTATTCATTATGCGTCATAGAAAAACAGGGAGGCGGTTTGGCCGAACCTCTAGTCATCGTAAAGCCATGTTTCAGAATATGATTAATTCTGTTATTCGTCATGGAATTATTAAAACCACTTTACCTAAAGCAAAAGATCTAAGACGCTTACTAGAGCCTTTAGTGACTTTAGCAAAAGAAGACAACGTTGCTAAGCGACGTTTAGCGTTTTCTCGCTTACGGGATAAAGAAGTGGTGGCAAAATTATTTTCAGATATAGGCCCGCGCTTTAAAGAGCGAAATGGGGGATATCTCAGAATTTTAAAATGTGGCAATCGCAAAGGGGATTGTGCGCCCATGGCCATTGTTGAATTTGTGGAGCGAGGTTAATGGATAGGCACTTATGTCCACTCTGTTCTATAGATCCGAGCCGGGTAAGTATCCCGGCTTTTTTTTGTTTCCACGTATCGTTATCCCCACGAAAACAGGGAGCAAGTAGAACATCCTTATGAAAAAAACTAACCCCTTTAGTCCCGTACGCAGTTTCCTTTGGCCTATTCATGGGTACGAACATAAAAAATTATTGCCCATATTTGCACTCTTTTTCTTAATATCTTTTGTTTATAACGTATTACGTTGCATGAAGGTTACATTAGTTGTTACGGCAGACGGTTCTAGCGCAGAAGTGATCCCATTTTTAAAAGTGTGGGCAGTATTACCAAGTGCCATATTGTTAACTTATATTTATACATTACTTTCAGGAAAATTAAATCGCGAGCACTTATTTTATGCCATGCTATCTATATTTTTAGGTTTTTTTACCATTTTTATGGTTTTTTTGCATCCAAATCGGGAAGCCCTAGAGTTAACAACCTTTGCTTCTTTTTTACAAGGTAAATTGCCAGAGTGGTTGAAAGGATTGAATGGGTTAATTACCGTCATACGACATTGGCATTTATCTCTGTTTTATGTGCTTTCAGAATTATGGAGCGCTGTCGTTTTGTCGATGTTATTTTGGGGGTTTGCAAATGAGATTACTTCAGTAGATGAAGCTAAACGCTTTTATGCAATATTTGCATTAGGAGCAAATAGCTCTGGCATATTTTCAGGCCAATTTGCCCAGTGGCTAACCTTAGACAAATATAACCCCAACTTACCTTTTGGCACAGTGGCTTGGGAACAATCATTGATATTGCAACTCACGGTTGTATTAGTGATGGGCTTATTAATAGTTTCTCTGTTTTATTGGATAAATCGCAATATTCTTCCCAAAGAAGTGCGCCAGGTAGGTGTTTCTGATCAGAGTCCTTCAGAGGATATGAAACTATCCCTTATGGAATGTTTTGCATTTTTAGCCCGTTCTCGTTATATGGTATTTATTGCTATTTTAGTTGTGGCTTACAACATTGTTTATAATCTTTCAGATGTCTTGTGGACAGAGCAAATTCGGCAGCGTTACCCTGTTGCCAGTGAATTTAATGCCTATATTAATCAGATTGCCTCTATTACTGGGGTTTTTGCGACTCTTTCTGCTCTGATTTTATCCGGAAATGTGATTCGTCGTTATGGGTGGACTATAACGGCGTTAATTACACCGGGTATTTGGTTGGTAACCAGTATTGGATTTTTTGGATGTTTATTGTTTGGTAACAATCCAATTTTTGCTGATTTCTTAGGGGGACTGTTGGGGGTACCGGTTTATACCTTAGCCCTTATTTTTGGTTCTGCACAAATTTGCCTGGGAAGATCTGCAAAATATACAGTATTTGATGAGTCTAAGGAAATTGCTTTTATCCCTTTACCTAAAAATGAACAGCGCAAAGGTAAAGCCGTAGTAGATGGGATTGCCTCTCGTTTTGGGAAATCGGGGGGATCTATTTTGATCCAGGCACTTTTAATTTTGTGTGGTGAACTTTACTATACCATTCCCTATATTGCGGTGATTTTTTGTATTGTTCTAACTCTTTGGATTTTTGCAGTCCGCGGGCTTGGAAACTTGGCAAGTAAAACGATCGATAAAGAAATGAAAACGATGTCTGTTGCTCTTGTAAAATAAAATGCGACCCAATAATTATTTTTTTATTTTTCTTCTTATTTTAATGTCTTCACTTAGCATTTTTGCTACGGATATCTATCTTCCAGCCCTTCCAAAGATCGCAGTTTTTTATAGTTGTTCAGAGTCCTTAATTCAGCAAAGTTTCACGGTATTTTTGTTAGGATTAGCTGTATGCCATCTTCTCTCTGGAGCACTTTCGGACCGTTTTGGACATAAAAAGGTGGTTTTGGTAGGATTTACGCTCTTTACACTTGCTTCATTGTTATGTGCGACTGCTAATCACCTATCTGAATTTATTTTCTTTCGGTTTTTACAGGCTATTGGAGGAGGTGTGGGTTCTGTTATCAGTCGCAGTCTAGTCGCCGACAACTATGATAGAGATGGATCTGTAAAGATTTTTTCGACCATTTTTCCTTTCGTTAGTTTATCTGCAGCAATTGCGCCACTGATAGGGGGATATTTGACGGATCATTATGGGTGGCAATCTTCTTTTATTTTTATGGCAGGAATTGGGCTTATTTTAGTATTACTGGTTATATTCTTATTGAAAAACAAAGATGCCCATTCAAAAGATCGCCATTTAGAAACTCTTGATCCTTTGGCTAAAGGCATTCGAGGTTATAGACAAGTGATGAATCATGTTGAGTTTTTATGTTATGTCTTAATTGTGTGTGCGAGTTTTGCCGCCTTTCGGTGTTATGTGGTAGAGTCTCCCTTTTACTTTGTGAGTCAAGGATATTCTGCTGAAGAAATGGGTCGTTTTTACGTGGCGCTCTCTATTACCTATGTCATAGGAAACTTAGTAGCCAAAAAATGTATCCATAAAATGAGTTTAGAAAATGTGTTAAAAATAGGAATGATCATATTTGTATTGGGGGCGTTTCTTTTGATAGGGACAGCACATTTTTACCCGACGCTTCCTTTTTTGATTATTGGTTCCATGTCAGTGATTACTCTAGGAAATGGATTTATATTTCCTGTGGCGTCTGCTGGAGCGCTCACAGTAGTTCGAGTTGAATTATCAGGGACGGCCTCTGGTATTTTGGGGGCATCTGGATTTTTATTTTCGGCTTTTAGTGTCACTTGGATTGGGGCACTCTGTCATGGTGCAGTGGATCATATGTCTCTATTTATTGGAATGATCTGTTCCGTAGGAATATTCAGTTATCTTTTATTAACCTCTATACATTCTAAATCTCGCCAAAAATACAGATCTTTACTATAGTAATCTTAATATTTTTCCCTATCTCGTTACAGAGAGGGTTTTACTTCGAGTCCCCTCTCCCCCTTGGGGGAGAGGGTTAGGGTGAGGGGGATTCTAATGCAAGCAAGTACAAACAAAACCATCTTGGTAGCAGGGGGTATTGGGTTTTTAGGTGCTAATTTATGCAAAACGCTTTTAGATTTGGGTAACAAAGTAGTTTGTGTGGATAACCTCTCTACCTGCCGTCAAGATAACCTGAAACAATTACAAAAATATCCATTCTTTAAATTTATTCAGCAGGATGTATGCCATCCCATGGAACTAGAAAATATTGATCTTATTTATAATTTAGCCTGTCCTGCCTCTCCCCCACATTATCAAGCAG
>JBEICO010000045.1:0-9340 GCA_040383965.1 Francisellaceae bacterium | reverse complement strand
TGCTATTCTGGTTACTTTGCCATTTTTAATCTTGAATCGCACTACAACATTGTAAGTCGTATTGTTTTCGTCAAATGTACGGTCTAAATCTACTTCAGAGATTTCTTTGAAGCGTGATAAGTCTTCTTGAATTTGACTCTTAGCCCATTCGGGTAAGCCTTCTTTAATTTTTTTATCTAAAACGGATTTGTTTATAAAACAACTTGATTTTGGAGTGGGTTTTCCTCCCAATTTATATGCGAGTTCGGAGGTTTGAAAAATGCACAGAGATTGCACGGGTTTAATCACAGTATTATGAAATAGATTAACAATAGGGTTTTTATCTTTGTTTATGAACAATTGAATCGTATTATATTGCGTATTACTGGGGAGTAACAAAAAAACAAAAACGGATCCTAAAAGGGTTGTTAAGACTAAACGTTTTTTCATGCATTAAACCTCTATTAGATACCTTTAGCCCAGAGAATAATCTTTCACTTTCGGAAGCTAACTCGCTGTGGTCGAACAGAGCTCCGTTAGTAAAAGACTTTCCTCATGGGTTTAGCTGCTTTTCTCAAGCAGAAGATCTCTTTATAGTATTAGTATAAATGTACTAAGACGCCAGCCATGTTGGAAGGAATTTAGCTAACAATGAAGTTGTTAACTTTAGAAACTTGTAAAAATTATTTATCGGTTCGTGGGCGCGAGTCTCATAAGGGAGATTTTGGCCATGTCTTGGTGGTTGGGGGAGATTATGGGTATGGTGGAGCTTGTAGGTTAGCAGGCGAAGCGGCACTTCGTACGGGCGCAGGATTAGTTTCTATTGCAACCCGACCGCAATTTGCTTTTGCAATAACAGGTGCCTGTCCTGAGTTAATGTGTTGGGGTATAGAATCAACCGAGGATCTTGATCCGTTACTAGAGCGTGCAACAGTGGTTGCGGTGGGTTCAGGATTAGGGCAACATGCTTGGGGTCAAACTTTACTAGAAAAGATTTTACTATCACCATTGCCTTTAGTGGTTGATGCAGACGCATTAAACTTATTATCTCTTAAACCACAAACACGGGAAAATTGGATCCTAACTCCCCACCCTGGAGAAGCAGCACGATTATTGCAAAGCACGGTTACTGGGATCCAACAAGATAGAATAATAAGTTTAAAAACATTGCAAGAGCGGTATCATGGAGTTGTTATTTTAAAGGGAAATGATACTGTGATTTCTGATGGAATAGATGTTCCGAGTGTGTGTCGTGCTGGAAATCCTGGCATGGCGACAGCAGGAATGGGAGATGTTTTAACGGGAATCGTTGCAGCACTTGTGGCGCAACAATTATCTTTGTTAGAAGCTGCAAAATTGGGTGTGATGGCACATGCGAGTGCTGGCGATCTTGCTGCAACCAAAATAGGAGAACGCGGTATAATAGCCAGAGATCTGCTAGATAATCTTCAAGGATTTCTTAATTAACATGCTAAATATTGAGCTAAAGAATACAGAAGAAACTGAAAACCTCGGGGGAAAATTGGCTCTGCTTTTAAAGCCGCCTTTTGTTATTTCATTAAAAGGGGAATTGGGAGCAGGAAAAACCACATTGGTTAGGGGTTTTTTACGAGGACTGGGAGTTGATGCTAACGTAAAGAGTCCTACTTATGCCTTGGTTGAAGCCTATACATTGTCGGATAAGACAGTCTTTCATTTTGATTTATACCGAATTGTCGATCCTAAAGAATTAGAAATGATTGGGATCGGTGAATATTTTAATGAACAAGCCATTGTTTTTATTGAATGGTCTGAAAATGGAGAAGGGTATATTCCAAACGCAGATCTACAACTAGAATTAATTGTTATTCCTGAAGGTAGGAAAGTAAATGTTAGTTTTTTATCTAAAAAAGGCCAGTTTGTTATGAATAGTTTGAAGTTTTATGGATAAACGGATCCAACAATTGCCGTTGCATTTGGCAAATCAAATTGCAGCGGGTGAAGTCATTGAACGGCCTGCATCTGTTTTGAAGGAGCTTCTAGAAAACAGCTTAGATGCCGGTTGCACTCAAATTGAAATCACAGTAGAACAAGGGGGAATTGGGCTGATCCGCGTGCAGGATAATGGAAGAGGGATCTGCAAAGAAGATCTAGCCTTAGCCATAGCACCGCATGCTACCAGTAAAATAGCATCCTTAACGGATTTAGAAGAAGTGATTTCATATGGTTTCCGAGGAGAGGCGTTAGCCAGCATTAGCGCTGTGTCTCGTTTACGTCTTTGCTCTTCTCAGCAAGATCAAGAGTTTGGGTGGAGTATAGAGCGTGAAGGGCGTGATGAAGTGATTAATATGATGCCTACTCCTAAAAGTCCAGGAACGTTAGTTGAAGTGCGCGATCTCTTTTTTAACACCCCTGCACGTCGTCATTTTTTACGGTCAGAAAAAACCGAGATGAATTATTTGGAGGAGGTGTTTAAACGAGTGGCATTAAGCCAACCTCAAGTGGCATTCAAATTTCAAGCGGGAGATCAGCTTCAAAAACGCTTACCCATTTGTCGCACTATAGAAGCGGAATCTAAAAGAGTGGCGTTGCTTTGTGGTCAGAGCTTTATCGATCAATCTTACTATATTCAAGTAGAAGCCAATGGCTTAACTGTTAAGGGGTGGTTAGGGACGGAAAAAGCGATGCGAGGTCAGGCGGATCTGCAATATTTTTATGTAAATGGTCGAATTGTGCGCGATAAAGTGGTAATGCATGCCATTCGTCAAGCGTATCAAGATATTTGTTTACCGGGTCGTTATCCCGCTTATGTCTTGTTCTTCGAGTTAGATCCTAAAGCGGTTGATGTCAATGTTCATCCTACTAAACATGAAGTGCGTTTTCGGGAAGCCAGAAGGGTACACGCCTTTTTATCGTATGCTATTAAAGAAGGGTTAAAACAAGGCGAAGCTGCTATTGCAGTGCCTACTGGGGTATTGCCCTCAAAATCCCCGCAAACCGGAATAGATTTTTCTTTTTTAGCAAATATTTCTACATCTGTAGAAAACGATTATTTACCACAACCAAAACAAAATCTGATTCCTGCGGAAAAGAATTCTCTAGGAAAACCAATTGGAGTGATTGGCCAAGAATTTTTATTGACTTTAAATGAACAAGGTTTGGTGATGGTTGATATTAAAGCGGCGCGGCGGATATTACTAAAGCGATTGTTGCAAGAGTCTTATCAAGCCGAAGGCGTTAGCAAAAGGCCGCTCCTGATGCCAAAATCTTTTGCTTTTGGGAAAAGCGCTGAAATTTTAGAGAACCCTGTTATGGATTGGGAGAAATTAGGGTTTGAGATGTCTCAAATTGGTCATGATTTGTTATTGGTGCGCACGGTTCCTGTTGCTTTTGGATCAAAGGTTGAAAACTTAATTGATTTTTTAAGGAAACTATTATTGTTGCAAAACGTAGAGCAATGCTTAGAATTTATCGTAGAATTTATTATCACAAACGACGAATTGTCGGAGAGTCAAATTAAGCAATTGTTAGTAGATGTTTTAAAATTAGAGTAATCAACAGAAAATCCAAGACCTTACCCCCTCTACCGAAAAGTTTCTTTGGATGAGTTACGTAAAGTGTTTATTGCGCCATATTAATAAGTGGGTACTTTTTTCTAACCCTAAATGAAAAGCTTTAAATCCTATTATTATCGCTTTTGTGATTCTTTTTATACTAAAGCGATTAGAAGCAACTCATTCTGCTCTTCCTTGATTTAAAACTAATTAGGTTGTTTATTTCGGTGACCTACACTGTTAATTTGGTGCATATTAACATTTTAACTGTTTTATTGCAATTGAGCTGACAAAAGTATTGTAAATAAATTTACTTTGATATAAATTGTTCCTTTCATGTTTTATTTAGGGTTAAGAGATGAAAATATATAAAAATATATTGTTTTTTTTAATTTTGGTTTTAAGTATGTCTATAGTTTATGGAGACGAAATGTTAGAAGAAAATCAAAATAAACAATGGATCCAAACCTTTTTTAAACAAATGTTTGAAGATCCAGATGTCAATATCGAAAAATTAGCTGCCGAAAAAATATCACCAAATTATGTGCAACATGTAGATGGAAAGACATTAGACTACGAGCAATTTATAAAACATCGCTTAGTTCAGAACAAAGTAGTAAAAACTATTACTGTCAATTTCCAGCATATTGTTGCAGAAGGAGATAAAATATTTACTATTCATGTTGCTGATGTTGAGAAAAAAGATGGGAGCAAAGTCAAAATCAAAGTTATTGCAATGTTCATAATTAAAGATGCTAAGTTGGTAGCCTGTGACGAATTGACTCATGTGTTAGAAGGAAGTAAAGAGGATGAAGATTTAGGATCACGACATTAAAAATCATATTCCGATTGGTGTCCAAGTCTAAATTTCTTGTGACAGTTACCTGTTTTGTAGTGCATTTACTGTCACTGGTATGGTACATAAGGTTATCCTCCAAATTTTGATGTTGCGTAGTTAACAACTATCAAAACGGATAACCTTACTTTTTTTAAGCAGTGTCACATCGTGTCTGAACTAGGGCACCTTCTAGAATGCGTAAACACATCCGGTTGGGGCAAAATCGGTTCTTTTCCCCTGTCCATTTTCGAAATATGTATATTTGCATTGCCAAGTGATGGCGCCATCTGAATTAACATTTGCGATATAAAATATATTAAAATATCCTCCTAATTTATTAAGTGAATTTAAAGGCTCTATCGCAACTATACAATTATTATTAGCAATATACGAATAATCTTGTGCTCCATTTGCAGAATATCCATAGAAATAATTATTTAGTGGAACTGAATTGCTACCAGCAGTTACAAATAAATTCACACAAGCTGGATCCCCTGTTGTTTGTATATGCTCAGAAATGGCTTGCTGTGCTTTTTCAACAAAAGGCATAACTGCTGCCACAGTAGACTTTCTAACGTAAATTTGGTAGCTTGGGACTGCAATAGATGCTAGAACTCCAATAATTGCTATTACAATCATTAATTCTATTAAAGAAAAACCTTTTGAAATTATGTGGTTATTCATCATTATTCACCTCTTGTAAGAATTTATTAGGCTTAGACCCCATTTAAATGAATATAGTTCATTTTGTTCTAACATTTTGTTCTAACATTTTGTTCTAAAATTTTGCTCGAACTGACTCATCTTAAGTGTCCTCTTATAAGAGTGACCTGATCGTTAACTGTTTAGCTTTTAAATGTGCGATATTTTAAAATGCCACCAAAAAAAATCTTGATTCGATACATAGCTGGTTCAGTCAAACTACGTTTATGATAACCACACCCCTTCTTCCAATTCTTTCTAGCTATTGACGTATTTAGCAAAGCATTTGATCTTGCCGTAAAGGATTTTCTTTTAAATGTCATGTGCGCCATCTGCATCGCTTGCAATACTTATTTTGTCTGACTTTCCATTTGTCTTCACCAAAAATCTTTTAACCAAAGGAATTTTATGTTATAAAAAAAGCTTAAGATCAAATTCGTGACTATGATTTTTTAAAAACGCAATTTACAAACAAAAGTGTATTAACTAAATAACTCATGTAATGGTAGTGATGCAAAAAAAACAACCCGCTATTTTTTTAATGGGACCCACTGCGGTTGGAAAATCGGAATTCGCTCTGCAATTGGCTGAAAAATTGCCTATAGAAATTATCAGCGTCGATTCCGCAGTGGTTTATCGGGGTATGAATATAGGGACAGGAAAGCCAACACTAGTTGAAATGGCGAGGGTTCCGCATCATTTAATTGATATTCGGGATCCTAGTGAACCTTATTCTGCTGCGGAATTTGCCAAAGACGCTTTAATAAAAATGTCGGAAATTACAGCAAGAGGTTGTATCCCAGTATTGGTTGGAGGAACTTTTTTATATTTTCGAGCGTTGCAACAAGGATTATCCCCATTGCCCAGTTCTGATCCTAAAATTCGAGAGCAATTATTGAAAGAAGGTGAGGAAAAAGGCTGGCCGGCAATGCATCAGCGATTGGCAGGGGTTGATCCTACGGTTGCAAAACGCATTCATCCGAACGATGCGCAACGAATTCAACGGGCGTTAGAGGTTTATGAGATTAGTCATAAGCCGATGAGTTCTTTTTTCCCCCCTCACCCTAACCCTCTCCCCCTTGGGGGAGAGCCGAATAGAAACGAAGTTCTTTTTCTTGAGGGAAAGGGGAATATTAAAGATTTTGAGATTAAATCTTTTGCATTAATGCCGGAAAGTCGTTTGGAATTGCACCAAAAGATCGAGCAGCGGTTTTATGAGATGTTAAAGCGGGGTTTGGTGCAAGAAGTGGAAGGGTTTTTTAATCGAGAAGATTTGTATAACACAATGCCCTCTATGCGAGCCGTGGGGTATCGCCAGGTATGGATGTATTTAGAAAAAGCCTACTCCTACGATGAGATGGTATTAAAAGCCATTGCAGCAACACGCCAATTGGCAAAGCGACAATTAACTTGGCTAAGAAGCTTATCTGATATCTTTACCTTCCAAAATTCCGGTTTAGCTTCTTTAGAGACCGTGATACACTGCGCTTTGCAGAAAGGGGAATTTAGAGGATAGGTCCCCAATAACACCAAAATGGAGAAAACAAATATGTCTAAAGGACAAATGTTACAAGATCCCTTCCTAAATGCATTGCGAAAAGAACGAGTACCTGTGTCAATTTATTTAGTTAATGGCATTAAATTACAAGGTCATATCGAATCTTTTGATCAATTTGTGGTATTGCTGAAAAACAGTGTTAGTCAAATGGTTTACAAGCATGCTATCTCCACAGTTGTTCCCACGCGTAACGTTAAGCTAGCTCAAGGGACACAAGACACTGAAGAAGATGAATTTGTACCTGAAGAAGAAGTGGGGAATATGTAGTTGATTGAACGTCCAGAAGGAGGTGAACGCGTTGTTTTGGTGCACCTCCATCTGCGGAACTCTTCGCAGGAACCAGACACCCAAGAATTTCAAGATCTTTCACTAGCAGCAGGCGCCATGATTGTTGGCAGCATGATTGTAAATCGTGCGGCGCCAGATGCTAAATATTGCATTGGAAGTGGCAAAGTCGAAGAACTGCGACAATGGGTTGCTGACCATGAAGTTGATTTAGTGTTATTTAATTGTGCATTAACACCTGCCCAAGAAAGAAATTTGGAACGCGAGATTAAATGTCGTTCCTTAGATAGAACCGGGCTTATTCTTGATATTTTTGCCAAAAGAGCGCGAACTTATGAGGGTAAATTGCAAGTTGAAATGGCGCAACTTAAACATCATGCAACGCGCTTGATTCGAGGATGGACTCATCTTGAACGACAAAAAGGAGGAATTGGGTTAAGAGGTCCTGGGGAAACTCAATTAGAAGTTGATCGCCGATTAATTAAATCTCGCATTAAACATATTGAAGAGCGGTTAGAAAAGGTACGGTTGCAACGGGATCAAGGAAGGCGAGCGCGGCAAAAGGCCTCTTTACCCATGGTATCATTGGTAGGTTATACTAATACTGGAAAATCAACATTATTTAATATCCTAACGGGTTCTGATGTCTTGGTTGCTAACCAGTTATTTGCGACTTTAGATCCTACCTTGCGTACCGTAGAGCTTCCCCCTTTGGGTAAAATAGTGTGTGCCGATACTGTGGGATTTATTAGGCAGCTACCTCATGGTTTAGTTGAGGCTTTTAGAGCGACCTTGGAAGAAACTAAAGATGCCGATTTGCTATTACATGTGATAGACAGTCAAGATGAGTTGCGGGAGGCACATATTCAACAGGTTGAAGGGGTATTGGAAGAAATAGGAGCTCTAGCGGTACCGCGTATTGAAGTTTACAATAAAATTGATTTGGCAATTGAACCTGCTCCTCGAGTGTTGTTGGATACTGAAGGAGTTGTGCAACGCGTTTTTATTTCTGCAAAAGCGGATCTTGGAATAGATTTGCTAAAAGAAGCCATTGTTGCACGGCTTAGTATCAAAATGTTACAGGGAGAAGTTGTGTTGTTGAACAACCAATCCAGACAAAGGGCTTTGTTATTTGATATGGGTTTCGTTATCAAAGAATCTCAAGATCCAGAAGGGGGTTGGACGTTGCAGCTTCGATTCCCAGAGGGTCAATGGGAGCGTCTTTGCATTGAAATCCCAGAGTTAAGGACAAGTTGGAAGACAATCACTAAATGAAAATAGGAATGATAAGTATGATCAAAAGTAATATTCCCATGCTGTGGAATAGACCGGGCGATGACCAAAAGAGTGACAACCCATGGAAAAATAATAATAATAAAAACCCGGGGCCGCCGGATCTCGATCAAATTATTCGCCAATTTTATCAAAAGTTTCGCAAAAAAATCTCTGGAGGATTACCAGATCGCCCTATTGGAGGAGGTGGACAAGATTTTCGATTTTTTGGGGGTTTATTTCTCGTTGTTTTTATAGTTTTTTATCTGTTCTCAGGTATTTATATTGTTGATCCTCCGGAACGTGCAGTGGTAATGCGATTTGGACAATATATGCGCACGGAAGAACCAGGTCCTCATTGGCTACCGCCTTTAATTGAATCAAAGGAAATTGTGAATGTGGAGCAGGTTGCAACCAGCGACCATGGTGGATTGATGTTAACCAGGGACGGCAATATTGTATCAGTTGGAGTTGCTGTACAGTATCGAGTCGGTGATGATATTAACGATGTTAGAGCCTATTTATTTAATGTGGCAAATCCAGTGCGAAGTCTCAATCAATCTGCCGAAAGTGCATTGCGGCAAGTGGTTGGACAATCTTTGATGGATGAAATATTAACCTCTAAGCGCTCAGAAATTGCAACAGCGATTAAAGATCAAATGATTGCCACTCTTAAGCCTTATGACACAGGACTCAAAGTTTTAGATGTTGTAATGCAATTTGCAAAAGCCCCCGATGAGGTTCGTGCAGCATTTGATGAAGTGATTAAGGCGTCAGCAGACGAAGAGCGTTTAGTGAATCAAGCGAAAGCTTATGAAAATGAAGTATTACCTAAAGCGAAGGGAAATGCAGAACGTTTGCGTAATGAGGCAATGGGATATAAACAAGAGACTATCTTAGTTGCCGAAGGGAATGTGCAGCGTTTCAATTCTGTTTTACCTTTTTATTTAAAAGTTCCTAAAGTAACGCAAACACGAATGTATTTGGATACGATGGAGCAGATTTTATCCCGTGTGAGTAAAGTCGTGGTTGAGGCAGGCGAAGGCAGTAACCTGATATATTTACCCTTAGATCGCTTGATGGCAGGACAAGGCATTGCAGAGACACCTGAATTGGATCCTGTTGCAAGTGGAGCCGAGAAAATTTCCAGAGATCCTTTATCATCGGTGCCAC
>JBEICO010000044.1:0-9360 GCA_040383965.1 Francisellaceae bacterium | reverse complement strand
TTGTACCAGCGTGGTTACAAGTGGTGCATCTGGGATCAATATTGGAGATCCGGTAACTTTTAATGCTGCACTTACCACCTTAAATTCCAGTACAGGGAATGGACCTATTTCCTTAATAGGAGCCGTTACTTTAGGTGGGGATTTAACAGCAACAGCCGGGAGTGGCGCGGTTACTTTTGGAAGCACAGTTAGTGGAGCTAGAAATTTAATTGTCACCTCCTCAGGGATAAAAACATTTTCGGGAATTGTGGGTGGAACGGCATTATTAAGCTTAACTACAAATGCAACTGGTAGTACTTCAATTGGTGCGAATATTTCTACTACCAATGGCCCCATTGTATTTAATGATCCGGTAACGTTAGCAGCAAATACCGTCATAAGTGCAGGAACAGGTTTGGTAACCTTCGGAAGTACGGTGGATGGTGCTAAAACTTTAACCGTAAATTCTTCGGGCCTTACCACTTTTACAGGGATTGTAGGTGGAATCACGCCACTTTTAAGTTTAACCACAGATGCGGTTGGAAGCACGTCAATAGGTGCTAATATTTCAACAACAGATGGAGCTATCATTTTTAATGATCCGGTAACGTTAGCAGGAGATGCTATTTTAAGTTCTGGTACTGGAGCAATTACGTTTGGGAGCACTATAAATGGTGCACGAAATTTAACCTTGAACTCTACGAGTACCACAACGTTCAATAATATAGTCGGTGGAAGCACGCCACTATTAAGTTTAACCACGGATTTAGGTGGAACCTCGATATTTGCTGCCGCTTGTACGGGGGTAACGACAAGCGGGGCGCTTGGTATTGGGGAAGCTGTTACGTTTAATGCACTTTCAACAACGCTAAATTCAAGTTCTGGAAATGGCCCCATTGTTTTAACAGGAGCTGTTACTTTAAATGGTGATCTGACTGCGACCTCAGGAAGTGGTGCGATTACCTTTGGCAATACCATAAATGGAGCCAGAAATCTCATTGCAAATTCATCAGGCCTTACCACTTTTACAGGGATTGTAGGTGGAATAACGCCTCTTTTAAGTTTAACCACAGATGCGGTTGGAAGCACTTCCATTGGTGGCAATATTTCTACCACCAATGGCCCGATTATTTTTAATGATCCGGTATCGTTAACAGCCAATACCATCATAAGTGCAGGAACAGGGTTAGTGACCTTCGGAAGTACGGTGGATGGTGCTAAAAATTTAACCGTAAATTCTTTGGGTGTGAAGACATTTGCTGGAGTTGTTGGAGGAACCATAGGGTTAACAAGCTTAAGCACAGATGCGGTTGGAAGCACGTTAATAGGTGCTAATATTTCTACATCACATGGAGCTATCACTTGTAATGATCCGGTAACGTTAGCAGGAGATGCTATTTTAAGTTCTGGTACGGGCGCTATTACGTTTGGGAGTACTATAAATGGGGCTGGAAATGTTATTGTAAACTCTTCTGGCTTTACTACTTTTTCAGGAATTGTTGGTGGAACTACGCCGCTCTTAAGCTTAACTACAGATGCAGGCGGTAGCACTTCTATTGGTGCAAGTATTACAACTAGTAATGGCCCCATTATTTTTAATAATCCGGTAACGTTAGTTGTGAATACGTTGTTAAGTACAGGCACAGGGTTGGTGACTTTTGGAAGTACAATCGATGGTGCTAATACTTTAACGGTAAACTCTTCGGGTGTTACCACTTTTGCTGGAATAGTTGGTGGAGCCACGCCACTATTAAGTTTAACCACAGATGTGGCAGGCAGTGTTTCGATTGGTGCCAACATTAACACATCAGGGTTAATGCAATTTAATTCCCCAGCCACTTTGCTAGGAAATACAACATTAAATTCTGGTGGTGGTGATGTTAATTTTAATAATATTCTTGATGGAAATTTTAATATTAATTTTGAGATTGGATTGGGTAATATCTTTTTTGCAGATACTGTAGGAGGAATTACGCCATTAAAGAACATTCTTGTGAGTAGTGTAAATAATTTACGAACAGCTTCCTATATAAACGTTGAAAAGTTTTATCAAACCATAGGTCTTGGAACTACAGATTTTGGTTTAATAAACGGATTAAATGCAATAAATGAGGTTTCTGTTAATACTAGTACCATTTTAGGCAAAATTGTAGGGGGCAATGTGGTTTTGAGTGGTTTACAGAACATTGCAAGTTCAGTATCTGTGTCTTCTTTATCTTTAAATGGACAAAACGGTGGAACTTTGGTAGGTGTAGTAGATGGCATGGGTGGTAAAGATGCTGCAAAGCTTACAAATTTGATTGCAGGATATCATGGAATATTTACTATGAATGGTTTTATTTTACCAGTGACAAATCCAACCCCACCTCCAAGTCCCCCTGTTATTAATTCAAATATAATTACTCCAACAGTTGTATTTCCAGATACCGGCATTATGCAATTTGGAATGCATGAATGCTTGTTGGGAGAAGACAATACGGTTTGGTGTCATTAATTATTGATGCATTTTATCGGTGATGAGCTAAATCTAAAAGTGACTATCAATTTTCAAGAGTTAGTTCTGGTTCAAAAAAACTCTCTCTCACTTTTTTAAAATAGTTTGTTGACCTATTTGACACAGTATTCAGAAAAGGGGATATTGTGACGGTTGACTTTATCGCCGTTGGTGTTTGATAAGCGCATTTAATGTTTTTATTTATATATTAAAGGAGTTGTAATAAGGATGCTGAAGAAAAGAAATCAACAGAAAATTGTTAGCTTACTGACGATTGGTGCTTGCGTTGGTATAAGTCCATCCGTTTCTGCTTCAGGTTTTCAATTAAGTGAGCAAAATGCCAGCAATCTTGGAACCGCTTACGCAGGAGTAGCTTCCATAGCAGAAGATGCTAGTACAGGGTTTTATAATCCAGCAGGGCTTACTCGGTTGGGTCAAGAACAAATTGCTGTGTCAGGTGTTTGGATCCATTCGCATTCTTCCTTAGTGGCAACGAGCGCTTCTGGGAATAGAAATAGTTTACTGACACCGGCCGGTACTGCCAATAATTCAGATTCCTTAATTCCTGCCTTGCATTATGCTAAGCGACTGGATGAGTCTTGGGTATTAAGCCTTAACATTACATCTCCCTTTGGCTTGAAAAATAATTATCGAAACGATTCTATCGTGCGCTACATGGGGACACGTTCACAATTAAAGACAGTGGATATTGGACCTAGTATTGCTTATGGCTTTAATAATGGTTTGTCTCTAGGTGCTGGAGTGGATGCTATGTACCTGACAGCAAAATTAGATTCCAGACTTAACTTTGCGATCCCTCCCAATGTTAATACAGATGGTTTTGTTGAAAACTCTGCTAGTGGCTGGGGTCATGGGTACCACGTGGGTGCTCTTTACGAATTTACCGATGCTACTCGAGTGGGTGTCCATTACCGTTCTAAAGTGAAGGTAAAAGCAAAGGGCAATTCAGTCCGTTCAGGCGTTCCTGAAGTTCAGCAAGGGGTTAAATCCACAGTGACCCTGCCTGAAACAGCCAGTATTAGTGCATACCATGATTTAAATGATCGTTGGGCCTTGATGGCAGATCTGCAATGGACGCGTTGGAAGCGGTTTGATCAATTGGTACTCGAATTCCAGGACGGGACTCAACAGGTAACCCCAGAAAGATTTAAAAGTAGGGTAAGAATGGCGGCGGGTGTTATTCATCAATGTAATGAATTTTGGAAGCTGAAGCTAGGAACGGCGTTTGATAAGTCTCCAGTCCAGGATGCTTTTAGAACTGTTCGCATTCCAGATCAAAATCGTATCTGGGCGGCAGTCGGAGCGCAGTATCGCATGACCAAGAATTTGGCTTTGGACTTAGGCTATGCTCATATATTTTTCAAGAAAGCTAACATCAATGAAGCAGCAGCTCAAGCTATTGGGCCAGGCGCTGTTCAAGGTCAACAAAGATTACAAGGGACCAGCAAAACCAGAGCTGATTTAATTGGTATTCAACTGACGTGGGATTTAGTATAATCCTGTAGTTAGTAACTTGGGTAGTTATAAAGCAGTATTATTCACAGCTTTATAATTTAGGTGGGGAGTTCCCCTTAACTTTAACAATGGACTTAAAACATTATGCCACGGAAAACAGATAAACGTGTTCGCTTAATTGAAGCTGCAAAGGTCTTAATACACCAAAAAGGGTTTAATCAGACTACACTTGCAGATATTGCTCAGGAAGCAGATGTTCCGTTAGGGAATGTTTACTACTATTTCAAAACCAAAGAAGCGATTGGTGAAGCCGTTATTGAAAAACGGGGATCTGAATATACCGAGTTTTTTAATAAACTGGATGAAAATTCTGATCCTAGAGCTAGATTATCCTCATTAATTCAATTTACCAATGAAGATCTGGATCTAATCGCTCGATACGGTTGCTCAATTGGAGGTTTATGCCAGGAATTGGGTAAGCAAGGTGGTTCGTTAGCTGATCAAGCAGCTAAATTGCTACATGATTTACTTACTTGGTGTGAAAACCAATTTAAAACTTTAGGATTTGGCGATAAATCTTCAGATTTAGCGTTAAATTTGGTATCGAATGTACAGGGCATATTCCTGTTAACTCATACTTTTAAAGATCCTAAATTGGCAACGCGTCAAGCAAAAATGCTTCAAGACTGGCTAGACAAATTGACTTCTGGTGTTAGGGCTTCTGGTGTAACTAAGCAGGTTACTGCTGAAGTTGCTTAGACCCTGTTGTTATTTTGACTTGAAATAAAATGCTTACTCTTGTCGTTCTTTGTTGGATGGCAAGAGTAGTGTGTTAGTTCTTGAAGGGTTTTTAAATGTTAGAAATAAATCAAATAGCGAATACACTAAAAGATCTCTTTTTAAGAACAAAGGCTATTCGGGGGTATCTTTGACTACGATCTGAAAGCAGAGCGATTAGTTGAAGTAACTCGATTATTAGAAGATCCTGCTCTTTGGAAAATTCCTGCCCAAGCTCAAGAATTGGGGAGGGAACGCTCTGAATTAGAAAAAGTTGTTTTTACCCTACAAAAATTAGATTTCAGCCTGGTTGATTTACAACAATGGTTGACGCTTGCTATTGAAGAACAAGATATTGATATGTTGCAAGAAGTTGCGCATGAAACGGCACGTCTTGTAGAAGAGTTAGAAAAACTTGAATTCCAGCGCATGTTTCCAGGAAAAATGGATCCTAATTCAGCTTTTATGGATATTCAATCTGGCTCTGGGGGGACAGAGGCACAGGATTGGGCCAATATGCTGTTGCGCCTCTATTTAAGGTGGGGAGAGCGTAGGGGATTTAAAACTACATTACTCGAAATCTCGGACGGAGATGTGGCTGGGATCAAAAGTGCTACGATTCAATTTGAAGGAGAATATGCGTACGGTTGGCTTAGAACAGAAACCGGTGTGCATCGTTTAGTTCGAAAGTCCCCCTTTGATTCTGGTAATCGTCGCCATACTTCATTTGCTTCTGTTTTTGTATACCCTGAAATTGACGATAACATTGAAGTGGAAATTAATCCGGCTGATCTTAGAATTGATACGTATCGGGCAAGCGGTGCGGGCGGGCAGCATGTGAATCGTACGGATTCGGCTATTAGGATCACTCATTTGCCAACCAATACAGTGGTACAGTGTCAAAGTGATCGTTCTCAACATAAAAATCGTTCTTATGCGATGAAGCAATTAAAAGCCAAGCTTTATGAGCTTGAATACCGGAAACGTTCCCTTGAAAAACAAGCCTTAGAGGAAAATAAGTCTGATATTGGGTGGGGGAGTCAGATCCGTTCATATGTCTTAGATCAATCTAGGGTTAAGGATCTTCGCACTGGAGAAGAAACGACGGATACCAGCAGTGTTTTAGATGGAAATATCGATTTTTTTATTGAAGCAAGTTTAAAGGCGGGGTTATGACAGATCAAGATCTTAACAGTGATATCAATGAACAAATGGAACAGCGTCGCAATAAATTAAGCGATTTACGAAAACAGGGAATGCCCTATCCTAATCAATTTAGACGGAATTTTCTGGCAGAGGAATTACATCAGCAATATGGGGCAGAAGAGACAGAAGCTTTAGAATCAAAATCTATCCAGGTCTCCATTGCAGGTCGATTAATGACGCGGCGCTTAATGGGAAAAGCAAGTTTTGTGACACTACAAGATATGAGTGGTAGGATCCAATTGTATCTTAAGCAGGATGTGCTATCTGAAGGGATATATGAGCAGTTTCTGGGTTGGGATTTGGGCGATATTTTAGGTGCTTCTGGGACACTCTTTAAAACAAAGACTGGGGAGTTGTCGATTAAAGTAGACAAGCTGCAGTTGTTAACCAAAGCACTACGGCCTTTGCCCGACAAATGGCATGGGTTAACGGATCATGAAACACGGTATCGCCAACGATATTTAGATTTAATTGTCAATGAACATAGTCGTAAAGTTTTTCAGACGCGTTCTAAAGTGATTCATTGTATTCGAGATTTTTTAACACAGCGGCAGTTTTTAGAAGTTGAAACACCAATGATGCAAGCTATACCGGGAGGCGCGGCTGCTAAGCCATTTATTACCCATCATAATGCCTTAAATATGAATTTGTTTTTGCGCGTATCGCCAGAGCTTTATTTAAAAAGACTGGTGGTGGGTGGTTTTGAACGTGTTTTTGAAATTAACCGAAATTTTCGCAATGAAGGTCTTTCAACCCGACATAATCCTGAATTCACGATGATAGAATTTTATCAAGCCTACGCAGATTATCGAGATTTAATGGATTTAACCGAAGTCATGTTTAATGAAATTATAGAAAAAACGCTGGGAACACTTCAAGTAAAATACCAAGGGCTGGATATCGATTTTTCTAAACCCTTTGCTCGTCTTACTATTATAGAAGCTATTTTAAGTTATAATCCTGAAATTTCCAGAAGCCAACTTGAAGACAAGGCGGAACTAAAATTATTATTGAAGCAACACGATATAACCATTGACCCTACTTGGGGAATAGGAAGATGTCAATTAGAATTATTTGAAAAAACAGTTGAATCTAAATTACATCAACCAACTTTTATTATGGAATACCCAACAGAAGTATCTCCCTTGGCGCGGTGTAATGATAATAATCCTGATATCACGGATCGGGCAGAGTTATTTATTGCAGGTCGAGAAATCGCCAATTTATTTTCCGAGTTAAACGATCCAGAAGATCAAGCCAGCCGTTTTCAAAAACAAGTTCTGGCAAAAGAAGCCGGGGATGAAGAAGCCATGCATTTTGATCAAGATTACATTGTCGCTCTTGAATGTGGTTTGCCCCCTACGGCTGGAGAAGGTATTGGTATTGATCGCTTGGTAATGCTTCTAACGGATTCAGCATCCATTCGAGATGTTTTATTATTTCCGCATATGCGAGCAAATTAGAGGTTATAGCGTGAAAAAATTATTTATTTATGTTGTGGATGATTCTCCCGTAATGAATAGATTAGCGTGTAAGACCGTTACGGATTGGATTATGAAGTCAGGCTTAGAAGATGTTGTAAAGTTAATTTCTGTTGCAGGGGGTGAAGGAGCCATTGCCAAATTTAGGAAGATAGATGAAATCAATAAAAGCAGTGAGACAGGTTTTATTGTTATTATGGACTATCATATGCCGATGTTGACTGGTCTGGATACTGCAAAAGAAATTTCAAAGATTGTTAATCAAGATAAATCATTTGAGGCAAATCTAGTCATGCTTGGATTTAGTACCAGTTATTCAGAATTTTTACAACCAAAATTAGAAAATTTAGAAAATGAAATAGTTAGGGAAGAAATTAAAAAAATTTTTAATGGGTTTCTCTCAAAGGATCCAATTCAGACTTCCGATTGGGAAGAGACCTTGAATAGTATTGTTTCAAAGATGGATTTAAAAATACCAGCAATAAAAGATGGAGTTATCACCAAAAAAGATAACAGAACTCGCGTATTTTAGCATTATTCTCCGTCATCAGAGACTGAATAAGGAGGGGCCTTAATGGGGCTTCCATCGGATGTAATTGTACAATTATGAGTGCCTTGCATATCGCCCGCATCAGAAGTACTAAAGTAACCCGAAGATAATTGGCCCATTAATTGGGTTAATTCGACAATACCAGCTGCATCGTATTCACAGGTTTTGGTAACGGGTTTAGGATCGCCATTTTCATTTTTTAGACCCACATCACTAATAGTATTTGAGATAACACACCTTTCATTTTTCTTTTCAATAACTTTCCATTCTGTTGTAAGGGTGGGATCTAGAACTGAGGGCGTTTTACAGGTATAACTTTCGCAGTCCTTTACCTTTTGTTCAAATTCATTGCAGGTGAATTCTATCATATCTCTTGGCATGTACGTTTCTTTCATTTCTTGTTCAGCAATGACGGGAAGAGAGGATCCTAATAGAGCAAGGGTGAGTAATAAGGATTGAGATTTTTTCAGCATTTTAAGGCTCCTGGTTCAAGATTGATACCTGGAATAAGTATAGTATTTTTTTAGGTGTTTTTTGTTAATTCGTCGTTGCGAGCTGATATATCAGCTCGCAACGATGGAAACTAAATCGTTGATTTATAAGAAATTATGGGGTCAGATCTGGAAACTAGCTACTTTAAGAAATTATGGGGTCAGATTTGGAAACTAGCTACTTTAAAGTGAATATTATCCTCAGTCTAGATTCCAGATCTGACCCAAGATATCTGGGTCACAAGGATGTAATCAATAACACCATGGCTGTATTAGGAGCTGAAAAAGCAGCTGTCACGACTGTTCCTGTGACCTCAGGATTATCCGGAAGAGCGATTTTGGATCCTGGGAGTGGGAGATTTTTGGTATTTGATAACGTAATCGGATACATTTTTCGTTTTAAGTTGGCACGATACTCCATTCTAGCGACTATCTCTTGACCACAATAACACCCTTTGGTAAAACTTACGGCCTCAAGTCCAGGTAAATTGATATCGTGAGGTAGTAATTGCTCTATGGTTTCAGACCATATTTCAGGAATGCCCGCATTTATATCTAATAGCTTCCAAGCATCAAAATCATTAGTTTCTATAAATCTTTTCGTTTACATTAAAATTTGAAAAAATAATTTTTTTTTGATGATTGAGATGTTCAATCATTTATAATACAAAGTCTTATAAAAACTAAAACTAACTCTAAGCAATTAATTGCAAAACTTGTTCGTGTCTCAGGCTTTCTCGAAAGCTTTGAAAACAATCTACCATTATCATCTGTAATACGGAGTATTAGTTTAAGATCTGGCTTTCTTATTTTGAATGAACTCAATTTTGAATACAAATCAAAATCGTTGTGTTGAACTGGTTTCAGTATGTAACCTTCTTCCTCATCTTCTTCATGTTCACTAAT
>JBEICO010000043.1:0-9443 GCA_040383965.1 Francisellaceae bacterium | reverse complement strand
TTAACTGATCTAAATGCTACCCAACCATTTATTATTGCTGAAATGGAAAGAGGAAATTATCAACCTTTTGTAGATGCTTTTTATTTTGCTTGTTCACATCCGGTAAAATGGCCAGAAAAAGAAACAGAAAGCTCTAATGCACAAATAGCTCAGGCAAATATTTTTTTGGCTTTGGGAATTTTTAAGGACAAGTTAAACCAATTAGATGCTAATTGTATTAAAGTCTGTAGAAATAACCCCCTCTTGTTATTATATGCTTGTCGATATATGACTATTAATGTAAAGGGGTTTGATTGGGCTAGAGAGATTCCTTTAGACAAAATTGTGGATCCTAGTTTTCTTTTTGGACTCATGGATCCCAAGTTTGGGTTTAAAGCAGTGAAGATGTTTTTTGAAGTTTTTCCTGAATTAGAAAATGAAAGTTTTTTGATGTCTGAAGAATTAACAGAAAATTGTCCAAACTTTAAAGAACTCTATCGATATTTCAAAGAAAAATCAGTAGATGGCAACCTTTCAGAACCCCAGAAAAGACAAGTCATGTTATGTGCCTTAAAATCTCTAAATGCCCATACCCACACTGATGGATCATTTAAAGATTTACAACATTTGCACTTCTTGCTGCTTGAGGGAATATCCCTTCAACATGCCGATAGTTCGAAAAAGAAATGGTATCAATATTTACCTTGGAAGGAGATACGGCTACAGCATGCATACTTGCTGGATCATATTACCCCCACTGTTGAACTGGCTGAATATTTAAACACTCAGTTTTCAGATTTAGTTTACCATCATCTTTTAATAGGCAATTTTTTTATTGCTGAAAAATTGGTTGAAAGAATTGGATTGTCAATACCAGATATTGATCCCAAAGTATTTTTAACAAAAGCCATTCAAGTTGGAGTGGAAAAATCTAGAGAGTTAAGAAAATATCATGCCTTACTCTTGTTGCTCTATCATGCGAAAGTAGTAGAATATGATACTTTGGATTTGCTAAGGGACCCATTTGATATTGAATGCAGTCAACCGATTCGGGAAAGAATTTTGAGACGGATCCCAGGCCTGGTAGAATATTATTTAAATCGACTTCCTGTAACCTCAGGCCATTTATTTCAAGCGCTTAATGCCATTATGGTTAGAATTGAACAAGAGTATGCAACTGCTTTGTCAACATTATATAACTTACCCATTTTTGTTAATAAAACGGGTAAACACATGAAGTTTTATAGAGGATTAACTCTCCCAAGATCTCCAATCAATAAAGAGATAATAGAATATTATTTTAAATTTGGACATCGTGCAGGTTTTTATAGCTTTTTGGGACATGGATACAATCGTGATGTATATGAAGGTGTTTCAAATGGACCTAGAATGGCGTGGGAATGCAGATCGGATACGACTTGCGTTAGCCCATTTTTAGAAGAGGCATTATCGTTTGCAAGCGATTATGTTAATTCTCATGATACGTACTTAATGATAATGAATGCTAATTCTGAAACTTCCTTTTATTCTGGAAATTGGGTGGCTGAAGGTTTTGAAAAACATGTTCAATTACCTTATCAATTTGAAATGCCTTTATTGGATCCTGTAAGTATCGAAAGTATTGTTAGAATTAATTGTATTCGTTTTGGAGAAGATATAACTGTTGCAGAGGAATATTATCCAGAAAATTACGCTGTTGCTCATCATAGTCTTTTAAGAGGCGAAGTTTGTGGAAAGAGCTCAAGATCAGTAGAGGTTTCAGGACGTGCTGCTAGAAACCTAGCGGAGTTATTACAAGCTCATACTGATGTCATTTTTTCAGATTACCGTGATTATCTAAAGGGGTACACATTAGGGGATTTATTGCGAAGATTTGCAATAAATTGTCGAACTCATGGGTTAGAAGTTAGTACCGTTAGCGCTCCTACCTTAGGTTTTTCTCGCTCCTGGAGAGAAATAGTAGAACCAAAGAATACAGATTATTCTTATTGGAAAAAATGGCAAACAGACTATCAACGGCAATATCCTGAACGTCAAGAATGTGGATATGGTCCAGGTGCATTAGTACGAGCTTGATACTTAATGATCAAACAATAAAGGGCGTTACGAAAGGATCGCATTTAGTGTTTTCCACCACTATTCGTTTGGTAAGTGCCAGTACTCGAGTGACGAGATCTACTTCAGGCGTGGTAGTGTTATTAAACAGATCCAATTCATCAAAGGCAGCCAGCAATAAGGTTCTACCTGCATCAATTTCCTGACATTTGAAAGAACTCTCAGATTTAGTGATATAGGCCATGTTTGTTACTCCTCTGAACTGCATAAGTCATCTTACTTGAGAGCAGGGGAGGTTAGCAGTCGCTTTTGGCTATGCTTGGCCTAAGCATTTGTCCATAGGTGAGGTTGTTATACCCCATTTTAGGGCGCTTTAGCTTTTTTATACCACTTATTCGCTTTTTGAATATTTTTAGCTGTACCTATGCCTTCGTAATAAAGATACCCTAGCAAAAGAGCCGCATCAGAATTACCTTGGCTTGCGGCTTTTTTAGCCCAAGCAAAAGCCTTTTCAGGATCTAAATAAGGGGATTGATCTTCAAGATAGAGTAAAGCAAGGTTATATTGTGCTTCAGGGTTACCCTGTAAGGCAGCTTTTTGGTACCAAACAATTGCTAACGGGAGATTTTGAGGGATCCCTTGGCCTTCTGCAAACATAAACCCTAAGGCAAATTCTGCAGCAGGATCGCCTGCTAAGGCAGCTCTTTCGCACCATTCAAAAGCTTCTTTTAAATCAAGTGTTGTTCCTACCCCTTGGTAATACATTAAAGCCAGATTAAAGGCAGCATCTCTATTTCCGTGCAACGCAGCTTGTTCAAACCATTTAAAAGCTTGATAGTCATCTCGTTCTACGCCAAGGCCTTCATGATAAAATAAGGCTAGGTTAAATGCCGCTTGATCGTGACCTTGCTGTGCGGCTTTTAATAGCCACTCTGCAGCGGCATCGTAGTCTTGTTGGATTATGATTCCTTCCATGTACAAATACCCAAGAATAAATTGTGCATCTGGATTATCATTTTCGGGGGCTTTTTGAAACCATTGCAGTGCCATTTCGTTATCGGGTGGCATTCCTTGTCCCTTGAAATACATAATACCCAGATTAAATTGGGCTTGAGGGTTATCTTGATTGGCAGATTTTTCGTACCATTCTTTGGCGATCTTAAAATTACGACGCACACCCTGGCCTTCTGCGTAGATGACACCAATATTACACAAGGCGGCTGTAAAACCATTTTCTGCTGCTTTCTTAAACCAGTTTAAGGCCTCAGGATAATTTTGAGTTATTCCTAATCCCTCATAGTAGAGCAACCCTAGGTTAAATTGACCTTCAGCATTATTTTGATCGGCGGCTTTTTGAAACCAATAAAAAGCTTGTTGATAATCTTGAGAAAGCCCCTCTCCCGTAAAGTATATTGATCCTAATTTGACTTTAGCCTCGGCATCTCCCGTTTCAGCTTTTTTTTGCCATTCTTTAGCCCAATAGCTTTCCCAAGTTGCCGCGAATAGAGTCGATGGAGATCCTAAAAGAAATGCAATTCCTATGACTATTTTAATTAAATATTTAAACATCATTTTTTGACCTTAACACATATAAACTTCCTATAACGGGAATACCTTCATGTTCACGAAGATGAACTGTTTCCTGAATGAGTATTGTTAAATGGAATTTTTCTGCTAAAGCATGGATATAAGGATCAGAATGCGAAAAACGCCCCGTCGGCTGTAATTGATATTGCTCAAAACCTTGAGTTTCAATGGTAAAAGCAAAAAGACCGTTTAGACTTAAAGTTCTTTTTACGTCTTTAAATATATTCTCTAAAGCACCACAATACACCAAGACATCTGCAGCTACAATCGTATCAAAATAATGATCAGATGAGTTTGCCAAAAACTCGTTTAGATCCGTGACAAGAAGTTTTTCATAAGTAGAGAGTTGTTTGGCTTTTTCTATCATGTTAGGAGAGAGATCAACCCCAATTAACTCTAGTGCCAGATCTCTAAAAGTAACCCCAGCTTGACCTGTTCCACATCCTAAATCTAACACGCGTCCTGTTTTAGGATTTGATCCTAAACAGCGGCCTACGGCATTGCGGAGCAGACCTGGTACTTGATATTTTAAGGAAAGCTTAAGATGTGCATCATAGTGATCTGCATATTGATCAAACAAATGCTTAATGTAATCTTGAGGAGGAGACTCGCAGCTTTCAGTGCCCGTTAGGGACAGGATCATGTGTTTTGAGGTTTGATTATCCGGATCTAATTCAACCGCTGCTTTAAAGTGCACCAATGCTGCAGAACGATCTTTTTCCCGTAACAACAAAATAGCAAGATTATGATGTACATCTGCTAGGGTGGGAGATAGCACCAATGCCTTTTGATACGTTTTTATAGCATCCAAAATAGAACCAAGATGCGTATACGCTTGGCCTAATATTCTAGCGGCTTCTATATTGTTAGGATCAAGAACTAAAGCTTCTTCTAAATGTTTTTTGGCAAGGGAGAAGTCTGACGCTTCAAAGTAAATTAACCCTAAGTTAAAATGTGCGGTTGCATGGGTAGGAATTAAGCGTATTACTTGTGCATAATGAGCAGCTGCCTGATTCATTAAGTTTTGACTGGAAAGACTGTGCCCTAAGTTATAGTGGGCTTCCCAATAATTGGGATCAATGCGCAATGCTTTTTCAAAGTAAGGGATGGCATCTGGGATCCTTCCTTGTTTATAAAGCAATCTTCCCAGGTTATTATAAGCGGCTATATCATTCGGTTGTAATCGTAAGGCTTGATGCAAGTGTTGCATGGCCAACTCGATTTCTCCTAATGAAACATAAACATTGCTAAGATTAATATGGCTGGAGGCCTCATTGGGATACAGAGAGAGCTTTTGTTTGAAGAAGATCAATGCCTTTTGTGTATCTTCGTTTTTAATCATAATATTATTCGTCATGGTGAGAAGCCGTCACTAAATCCAGGATAAATTCACCGCAGTGATTGGCAATTTCTTGCTTAGCTACAGTATGCAATCGAGTAACTTCACTCCATTCTTTGTTTTCAGGATAGAGAGGTTTTAAAATGGTAATATGGATAGGGACACGTTGCAGTAATCTTTGGTTTTTGGGAAGCAATAAACGCGTACCTTCTAGTGCAATAGGGCAAAGAGGCGTTAATGTTTCTACAGCCATCTTAAAAGCACCAAGTTTAAAGGGACGAAGGCCAACCGCATAGGTAAAAGTGCCTTCCGGGAAAATCATTAATGAATTACCTTGATTTAAAGTGTTGCTCATGTGTTGTGAATTGAGAAGACTTTGAGTAACATCATTTCGATCAACGGTTATAAACCCTAGTTTTTTGAAAATTCTCCCCATGAAGGGCCAATCTTCCAGTTCCTGCTTTCCAACAAAAATAACATGATTGGGAAGGATAGACATTACCAATAATGCATCAAAGTAACTGGCATGATTTGCAATGTAAATCATAGGCTTTGCACTATCTAAGTTTTCTTTGCCCGTGATCTGAATGGGAAGTGCAGTCCAAAATAGTAATAACTTTGTCATGTTCTTACAAAAGGCTCTGGCTATGTTTTGGGGCATAAGTAGTGTACCTAGAAACACAATAGGTAATAACAATAACAACCCAATGCCAATATATACGGTATAAATTAATCTACAGAGTTGAGTCAGAAAATGTAACCCTGAAACCCCTAATCCCTTAATACCCAGTTTAACCATTTGTAAACTTATAGGTAGGGATTTTCGAGTAAGTTTTCCTTCTTGGTAGTAACGTTTACACAGGGCTCGTTGTAATTTACCGCTCGAGGTTTTGGGAATACTTCTGGGGGGAACCAAAACAATTTCATCGGGCGGAATGGCTAATACCACGGAAATCTTCTCAATAATATCTTTGGTAATTTTTTTACGAAGTGCGACGTTTTTTTCTGCGGTTTCGGCAACGATAATCAATTTTTCAGTACCCCATTTTGGATCGGGGATCCCAAAGGCGATCACACTTCCTTTACGTATCCCATAAATTTCGGCTGCCACCATTTCTAATTCTTGGGGGTAGATATTTCTTCCCGCTTTAATGATTACGTCTTTTTTGCGGCCGGTGATATAAACTTCATTATCGACTTTATAAGCTAAATCTCCAGAATCCCACCAACCTTCATGGTATATGGCTTTAGTGGCAGTAGGATTTCGATAATATCCTTGCATGGCAGAAGGACCTGTAAATTGTAAAGAGCCTATATTTCGATCCCTTAACTCCACTTGGCTATCATTAACAATGCGGATATCGTGTTCGGGAAGAGGGTAGCCGGAGGATACAAATTGTAACAGATCTGTTGAGTTGGGTTGAGGGGGTTCTGCGCGCTGTTCTTCTTCAAAAAACTTTCTTTGGATATTGTCTATTTTGGGCCCCGCACCAATCGGTGGAAAGGTAAGTGCAACAGTTGATTCAGCTAAACCATACACCGGAAAGAAATTTTCTTCGCGGAATCCGTAGGGTTTAAATTTTTTGGAAAAACGTTCTAGCGTTTTAGGATCAACCATTTCCGCGCCGTTAAAAGCTAAGCGCCAACAGCTTAAGTCTAATCCGATTAAGCTTTTTTCTTCAATTTTTCTAACACACAATTCATATGCAAAATTAGGACCTGCAGAAATGGTACCTCGGTGATAATGAATGGCCCATAACCATTTTTCGGGTCGATTCACAAAGGTTAAAGGTGAGAGCAGCGTGAGGGGAATTGCGTGGTATAAACTTCCCAGCCATGCCCCAATTAAACCCATATCATGATAAAGCGGTAACCAACTTACGCCAATGTCTTTTGGGCTTAACGCTGCAGCCATGCCAAAAGCGCGAATATTGGATAATAAGTTTTGGTGGCTTAATAAGACACCTTTAGGATCACTGGTGCTGCCGGAAGTGTATTGAATTAATGCGGGATCTTCTGGTTGTGGTGTAAAGGGTTCTAACGGTTTTTTAGAAGTTAATAATAATTCAACTGTAGTGACTGTATTTAAGCTTTTAATAAATACACTAAGTAGTCTTCCTAAAATTTCAACTTTATCAAAGGTAATTAAAATCCGAATTTCGGCATTGTTTAAAATACTGGCTTCGCGGAAGGCATATTCTTCGATTCGATCGGCTCGAAGGGGGGGGTAGATAGGAACGGGTATTCCGCCTGCCAAGAGTGTGCCGAAGAAAGCGTAAAAAAAGGAAAAACCGGAGGGTAACATGATGGCTACTGTTTCTTGGGGTTTTAGTCCTTTTTCTTGTAGCCCAGCCGCCACTTTAGAGGCCATTAATAATAATTGTCCATAGCGCAATACTTCTTCTTGGCCCTGTTCGTCTTGAAAATACACATGAGGACGATTGGGTTCCTCTTTAGCGTGTCTTTGTAAAATTTCATTAAGGGTGCTGGAAGATAAGGGATCAACCTGTGAGAGCTCTAAAGCAGAGACAAAGGTCTTGGTATGGGTTTGTAAAATGGGGTGATCGGCAACGAGCTCACGAAAAATATCATTAAGGGTATTGGCTTCAACCATGAGACTATCTGAGAATTGAACCGAAAATGCTTTTTCAATTCGTAAAAAAAGCTCAACTCTTCCAAGGCTGTCTATTCCTAAATCTTTTTCAATAGAGGCGTCTAAGTGGAGTTGATTAAGGGCGCGCTCGGTTTTGAATTCTGATAAAAATGATCGAACAATTTGCAGTAATTCTGTTTTGGTTTCGGTCATTAACCTTCGTCTTCGAGTTCATCGCTTAGCCCATCTTGATCTTGATCTAGACTGGGTTTTACAGAAATTAACTCTATATCAAAGATGAGTAGAGCATTAGGGCCAATGAGACGCCCTACGCCTTGCTTACCATAGGCCAATTGCGGCGGAATATAAACAGTCCATTTAGAACCTGGTGACATAAGTTGTAGAATTTCCGTCCATCCTGGGATAACGGCATTAACCGCAAAAGTCGCAGGTGTGTTATGTGTGTAAGAACTATCAAACACATTGCCATCCTGTAACGTGCCACGATAATGCACTGTTACAAAATCGGTAGGGCCAGGAGGTGTTCCTGAACCGGATGTAATCACTTTGTATTGTAAGCCGCTAGTTAAGGTGTGGATTTCAGGTTTTTCTTGATTCTCTTTTAAAAAGGTTGTGGCGCTTTTTAAGTTTTTTTCTGCTAATGAGAGATCGGAAGTTTGATTCATAGTATCCCCAGAGTCTGCCCACACAGGAGTCAGACCAAACAGCATTAAGAATATTCCCACAAGAAGGGGGCGTTTAGAAAACTTTGGTTTTTTAAAATGAATTAAAAATAACATTCTCTATATTGTGCACATTCGGAAACAGCTTGCAAGTCTAAAATTTAAGACGAGCAGCTAACATCGCACCATCGGACTTTGGAACAACACTGGTTTGGAAGGCGGGTTCGCGTTCACTATCGGATTGGTAGACGCTACGAGCCGAAAGGTAGGCTAATGCCCAACCCATGATAACTTGAGAGAGATAATGGCGATCCGAATCGATCCTAGATAAGCCTGGAAGCGTAGATAAGAAGAATAAGGTATATCGAAGTCCTGGAGGGTCCGTCATCATGGCAGCTGTTAGAAGGGGGATTGCCCCATAGAATGAGTGCCCACTCACACCTGTTTGATACTTAAAGGGTTGCCATTTTGAATCTTCATTGCGGTTTGGTCTGCCACTTCCTAAGAGATTGGTTAAGAACACTTGTTGGGCGCCTCCCACAATAAAAGTTCTTAAACTTCGGTAGCCCCAATGGTAAACGACATTTCCAATGGGCGTGTGTTCACGAATATGACCAATACCCATAGTCCCAAGGTAAATGGGCGCGTAGAAATAAGAAAGACCCCCAATCAGCTTGGGAATGGCGAAAAAGTTATCCGTTGCACTGGATTTTATATCGGTTTGCCAATGTCCTCTAAATGCGCGATCAAGTCCAGTATTGGCAAGAACTCCGGAGATAAGGAAGCTTTCTCCTAGAAAAATCAAATTATCTTTTTGAAAATAATTCGTCGAATCGCTTTTAAGATCTCGGATCAAATTTCGAGTCCAGTTTTTTTCATAATCGGTTTGCATAATGGGCGCAGCAGTGGCGTTGGATAGTGATAAGATCCAAATAAGGCTTATGGCACTAACAAATTGGATCCCTTTTTTTAGATTTGTCATATCCCTTACGACCAAATAATCCTTCTTAGTTAAATAATGGACTACCAATGGCTGGCCGTCAAAAAATAGAGCGTAGCAAACAAAAAAAATATAGGCTTTAATGAATAAGTATTTTGTACAAGGTCAATCCAACCCCTTGCCTTCCTTTTTCTTTACGTCATCCTGAGCGTAGTCGAGTGTTATAGCAAAATAGAGATGTCCTATTCCTGGCAAGATCCAAATGTC
>JBEICO010000042.1:0-9448 GCA_040383965.1 Francisellaceae bacterium | reverse complement strand
CACCCCTCAACACGCTCCCTTGGCCAAGAAATATAGCAATCCTGCAACAAAGAAACCAAGTCATAGGTTATTGGCCCCAGCATCGCATCTTGGAAATCTAAAATTCCAGGACTATTTTCGTTAACAACCATTAAGTTTCTAGAATGATAATCGCGATGTACAAAAACTTGTGGCTGGTTTTCAATGACTTGAAAAATTTTCTCGTAAATGGGTAAAAGTTTTCTTTGCTCCGCTTCAGTAAAAAAAATCCCTTTGTGTTTCTTAACAAACCATTCTTCAAAAATACCCATTTGTCTTTGTAAAAAGGATCGATCGAAGCGGGGCAAGATTGCCTGACATTTTTGAAATTTTAGCATAGCTTGAAAAGCTAAATGGTATAACTCATCCGCTGTCTTCTGATTCAGTTCATTCAGATAAAGCCTATCGCCCAAATCCGATAATACTAAAAATCCTTGGTTGAGATCCTGCGCAATCACTTTGGGTACCCACAAGGCTTCTTTTTCTAAAATCGACCCTATGTTCACAAATAATTCAGGTAGTTCAGGGGGCGGGGCATCCATCACAACATATTGAGCATCTGCAACCCGGATTCGATAATAACGCCGGAAACTGGCATCCCCCGCTAACGGCGTACGCTGATAAGCGGCTGTTTTTAAAACACCCCGCAACCATTCATCTAAAACCATTTCACGACTCGTGTTAGAAACCATACTCACCCATAAAAATTTGCAGTCAACCCCTAAAATATGCAATGGTACACATTAATGTTCATTGTACCTTAAATCCTAAAGATGGTAAGACTTATCCTACATTTTTTGCTTAGTATCGCCCTAGTATTCATGATGATAACTTCATCATTCGCTGCTGCTTTTGACGACTGGGTACCAGATCCTGAAGGGTATCCATTATGCCAAGGATATTATGTACAGCCAACCGATCCTAGTCGTGGCATTGCTACCCCCCTTTTAAACAAAAAAGCCACAGAAATCACAGCAGATGAAGGCCAGTTTACCCAAGACGGAAATTCAATCCTCAACGGACATGTTCATTTGATCCAAAGCAATCAACAAGTGTACTCTGACTCTGCGGTTATCCATCGAGATCCTAAAAAGTCAAAAGCGATTGACTGGATTGAAGCCACTGGCCATGTGAAAATTCTAGAGCCGGGGCTTCGAGTCGATGGTACTTCAGCATTAGTTAACACAGAAACAGATAATCAAGTTGTGCAAAATGCCAGCTTTCGATTATATGATCGTCATGCCAGAGGAATTGCCGATCAAATAACCATCAATAAACAAACCAAAATGACCCTAAAACAGGCAACTTATACTACTTGTAGTCCCGGCAATAACACTTGGCAACTTAAAGCAAAAAATGTGGTGTTAAATAAAACCACTGGTCGAGGTCGTGCACGCCATTCCCGATTGTATTTTTATGATATTCCGATTTTTTATCTCCCTTACGTCGATTTTCCAATTGATGATCGCAGGAAAACCGGTTTTTTATTTCCAATCTTTGGAATGACAAATCGTTCGGGTACGGAATTAGGCGCTCCCTTTTATTGGAACATTGCCCCCAACTATGATGCGACCATCACTCCTCGATTATTAAGTAAACGAGGTTTAGAATTGCAAGGACAATTCCGCTATCTTTCAGAAGAAAGTCAAGGGGAAATAGAAGCGGGAATTCTTCCCAATGATCGCGCTTATCGAGACTTTCGCCTAAAAAGTAAAGCGAATCATCCCTTAATTCCGAATAATGATCCCCGAATCACCGCGCTTAATACCAACAACACTCGCCAAGCCTTAAGAGTAAAACACCATAGCCAATTTAATGAAAATTTTGCGGGTAATATCCAATATCAAACCGTCCGGGATGATAATTACCTCATGGATTTTGGCAATAATATTGGCATTGCAAGCAATAATTATCTGTTACAACAGGAAGAATTCTTATTTCAAAGCAACCATTGGAACCTACAAACTCGATTACAACAATACCAAACTCTACATCCTTTCGAAGGCCCCATCACCGGAGATCCTTACAAACGATTACCGCAAATCGCCTTACAAAACCGCTATCCTGATTTGCCCTATGGCTTAAATCTAGAAACCAAAGGGGAATTCTCCCATTTCTTACATAAACATAATCCTATGACAGGAAATACTTTTACCACTGGAGATAGAATGTGGTTACGTCCCGGAATTTCATTACCCGTTGTTACGCTAGGATGGTATGTGAAACCCCGAATTCAATGGGATATTTTAGCGTACTCTTTATCCTTAGGATCTCAAGATTTAACTTCTCTCAAGACAAATTCAAGCCGAGCAATACCCATTTTCGATTTTGATTCTGGCTTAATATTTGAACGTAATCTCGCCTTACAACAAGAACCTTATATTCAAACCTTAGAGCCTAGACTGTATTATTTGTATGTTCCGTATCGACAACAAAATGCATTACCCAATTTTGATACGGGATATTCCGGATTTGATTTTAATCAACTGTACTGGGATAACCGTTTCGTTGGTCTAGACAGGTTAGGAGACGCGAATCAAGTCACTTTTGGGCTAACCAGTCGTTTTATCAAAGAAAAAACAGGTAGCGAACGTTTGAGTCTAACAGCGGGTCAAATTATTTACTTTCGAGATCGACAAGTCACGAGCTGTAACCCAAAATCCAATCCTCTTTGCATTAATCAAGAACTCCCTGATCGACAACACCGAAGTTCCGCTTTAGTAGGGCTTGCTCGCTATGCCATACACGATGATTGGATTGCACGCGCCCAAGTTGAATGGAACCCTTATCAGAAACAATTAGATAAAAAAGGAATATCACTACAATATCACCCGGAAGAATTGGCTGTTGTGAATCTTGGTTATCAATTCTTACGGCACACTCCATTTTACATAAATCCCGCAACTCGGGTTCCTAATCAACAGGATAGGATTGATCAAACGGATCTTTCCATGGCATGGCCCATAACTGAAAAGTGGAGAACATTAGGCCGTTGGCACTACGATTTACACCGTAAACGCTCAAATGATATCTCTGTGGGTTTTGAACAACAGGGCTGTTGTACCGTTGTGCGTGTCTTTGCCTCTCGCTTCTTACTGCCATACGACAACACGCTTGGGAATGCTAAGCGAAAATATACAAAAGCCATCTTTTTACAATTCGTTTTCAAAGGTTTTGCAGGGGTTGGCAATAGCAAAATGCAAACGGCTTTAAAGCAAGCCATACCGGATTATCGATGGCGCGATGACGACTTTTAAGATACCATGTGTGTCTAAAGTAATACCTGTTTACCAAAAAAGTTAGTTATTGGGCTTATTTATGAAAAAAGTTGGTTTTAGTTCTCTACCTTTCCTCACACTTTGCTGCTTTCTAAGCTTTATTCCCAATTCAATCTCTGCTTCCCCGAGCAAACTTCCCGTACTCGACCGTATGGTTGCTTCGGTAAATGGCGAAGCCATTACAGAATCTGAACTTAACCGTCAAACAGAACTGCTACTCGTTAGGCTAAAACAAACCGATACCGCATTGCCTTCTCTTCCCGAACTGCACAAACAATTACTAGAAAGAATGATCTTAGAAAAGTTGCAAAAACAATTGGCGGCTTCTGAAGGTATTGAAGTTGACGATGCAACTTTAAATCAAGCGATTAATGAAATCGCAGAGCGAGATGGTATCTCTGCACATCAAATGCAACAATTTCTAGAAGAACAAGGAATACCTTTTTCACAATTTCGCGAAACAATTAAAACTGAAATTCTCCTGTCAAAACTTCAACAAAAGGAAATTGGACAGAATATCATCATTTCTAAAGCAGATATTGAAAATTTCCTACGCTCCCCTGCAGGCCAAGATCATTCTGGCACTGAATATCATTTGGGTCATATTTTAATCCCCTTACCTGAAGAACCTTCGCAAGAAGATCAGCGTAAAACAGTAGAAGAGGCTAATACTATTATAAAAGCCTTAAGATCTGGAGCAGATTTTTCTAAAACTGCCATGGCCAAATCCTCTGGTCAACAGGCATTAAGCGGTGGGGATCTTGGATGGCGAAAAATTGCTGAAATTCCAACTTTATTTGCAAAAGTTGTGCAAACCATGCATAAAGGCGATATTATTGGCCCCCTTAAAGATGGCAGTGGATCTCATATTATTAAACTCTTAGATAAACGCCTTTTGAAAGAATCTTCTCCTGATGCCATGCGAAACAGAGCCATGGAAATCCTATACCAACGGAAATTCGATGAACACCTGATAACATGGCTGAGACGTTTGCGTTCAGACACCGAGGTCGAAATTTTTTTGAATGAGCATTAAAAGCGCCCATCGGCCTCGAAAACGATTCGGACAGAATTTTTTATGTGATCCCAATGTCATTCAAAATATTATCAATGCGTTCGCCCTTTTGCCTGAAGATAAAGTCATCGAAATTGGCCCAGGATTAGGGGCACTCACACAACCTTTATTAAAACAGGTTAAACATCTCGATGTAATAGAAATTGATCGAGATCTTGCGCATCAACTTAAAATCAACGTCGGGGAAACATCTGCCCTAACAATTTACCCTGAAGATATCTTAAAATTTGATCTCAATACTATAGCCAATCAATATCCCCCTCTTACAAAATTTAGAATTATTGGCAATCTTCCCTACAATATTTCAACCCCTCTACTATTTCATTTACTTAAATTTTCCCATTTAATTGAAGATATGTTTTTTATGCTACAAAAAGAAGTGGTTGCTAGGCTAAGCGGCCAACCCCATCACAAAGATTATGGGCGACTGAGTATAATGGCTCAATACCACTTTACCGTAAAGCCATTATTCATTGTCCCACCCAGTGCTTTTCATCCAAGTCCTAAAGTACAGTCTCAAGTGGTACAGTTAATCCCACATCGAAAAAGTCCCTATGCTGCAACCAATCTTGCTTTACTGCAAAATATTACTCGAACAGCGTTTAACCAACGCCGTAAAACCTTACTGAATGCCCTTAAGCCCTATTTAGAGCTAGAAGAATTCATCCATTTAAATATCAATCCAAAATTAAGACCTGAAGCCTTATCCATTGAAGACTTTGTGAATATTAGCCACTACATCGAACAACGGGGCTACTTAGAAAAAGGGGGTAACCCATGAGCACTTATGCCATTGGAGATCTTCAGGGATGTTTTGAGTCCTTTATTCGCTTACTCGAAAAAATACACTTTGATCCTAAAAATGATACTGTCTGGCTAACGGGTGATCTAGTTAATCGAGGGCCACAGTCTCTTGAAACACTACGATTTGTTAAATCCCTAGGAGATAGGGCAACAACTGTTTTAGGCAATCATGATCTTACACTACTCGCCGTTGCCTACCAGGTTTTCCCCTTTGATGCCGCACATCATACTTTTTCTGATATTCTTGAAGCACCGGATAAAATCGAGTTAATCGATTGGTTAATTCACCGATCATTATTACATTGGGATAAAAATTTAAACTTTCTTCTAGTTCATGCTGGGTTTTACCCAAAATGGGATCTTCCTCTATTACTTTCCTTAGCGAAAGAAGTTGAAGCTGAGTTACAAGGGAGTGCCTCTTCACTCTTTTTAAAAAATATGTATGGCAATGAACCCAGCATTTGGAATAACCAATTACAGGGGTACGACAGGCTGCGCTTTATCACTAATTGTTTTACTCGTATGCGATTCTGCAGCAGCGAAGGTGAATTAGAACTCACTTTAAAAGAATCCGTTGCACACGCCCCTAATGGGTATTTGCCTTGGTTTTCCATTCCCAATCCCGCCATTTCCTCATTAAAAATTGTTTTTGGTCATTGGGCTTCCTTAGAAGGAAAGTGTGATGTTACAAATGTTTTTCCACTCGTCACCGGATGTGTTTGGGGAAATTGTCTTACTGCCATGAGGCTTGTAGATCAAATACTCTTTTCGATCCCCTGTGCCGATCGCGTATCTTTTCCCTAAACTGGCAGGTTACTTGATCTTTTTCTATGATTACGATGTTAATTTGTTAAACCACATTTTGCGGGAGAATTCGACCAATGATTAAACATACTTCATTAATAATTTTAGCAATGGGATTAGCGCTGACAACTTCTGCTGCTTATGCTGAAGAAGCCACCCCTGCCGCAGCTCCTGCTGCAACCAGCGCACCTGCTCCTGCAGCTTCTGGTGCTAGCAGCGCTCCTGCTGATACCGGCGCACGTCAAGAGATGCAAGAAATGAAAAACGAGCGCAAAGAATTGCGGGGAAAAATGAAAGATGACCGCAAAGAAATGAAAGCTATGACAGAAAAAATGAAAAAAGAACGGGAAAAAATACGAAAAGAACGCGAAGAAAAAATGAAGAAAAAGCGTGAAGAAAGAATGAAAAAAATGCAAGAAAAAGGTAAAGGCACCGCTCCTGCTGGAACACCTGCTGCCCCAACTGCAGCACCTGCAGCTGCTCCTGCTACTACGCCAGCTCAATAAAATTAAAAGCTCCGGGGGTTTTACCCTCGGAGCTTTTTTGTCGAAAAACGTTTTCTTATTTTATATACATCAACTTTACATATCGATAATAAGTCCCCTCAGCATTTGAAACTGCTAATAGAAATCCTTGTTTTCCATCCAAAAATCCCAGTCTCAAAATATATCCCCGAAAAAATGCCCAGAGACCATGTGAAATCCCCTTAAGAATTCCCCCTTTTTTTCCTTGAGATTTTTTTTGTGCAGCGCTCCAGGTGGAATAATCATTCATTTTTCTTAAAACAACGGAGAGATCCGGAAACGCAAAGTGATGAATTTTTCCAATCAATCGGCCTACTTTTCCTTGAATTTCAATCCTTTCATGCACCAACAGGGAAACAAAACGGCCTTTCTCACGACGAAATAATACAATTTGAGCATCATTCCACCAGTCTCCAAAGCGGATCATCTTTCCACAATATTCGGAACTAAAAGCGATTTCAAAAGCATTCACGGTAGAACTTGGAACTTTGGCTAGGATCTCTTCTTTTAAAGCAGGCGTTACTCGTTCGTCGGCATCTATCGATAATACCCATTCGCCCGTGGCCATCTCTAAAGCTCGTTGCTTTTGAGCACCATAACCCGGCCAATCGGTGACTAACACTTTATCGGTAAATTTGCGGCAAATTTCAACGGTATTATCAGTACTGCCTGAATCCACCACAATAATTTCATCTGCCCAAGCCACAGACTTTAAGCAATCCTCAATGTTGTGAGCTTCATTTTTAGTAATAATAATAACACTAAACAATGGTTTCATGGCATCCTCCTTCTAATAGAGAGGATAACATATTTCAAATGTGTCAGACTGCAATGGCACTAATGGTGCTTCAGGCACTATTTCTGACATCTATCACCCGACGTGCAGACAACTCAAGTGTATCTTCAACACTTCCCAGTTGCTTTGAAAGTAACCCAATTCCAGCTTTTAGCAAGCTACCCGTCGCATTTTGTGCAAGCTCTGAACCAGCTATAACACTAACGGCACTTTTCAAAAATCCCCCTAAAGGAAGCAGAGCAGGCAGAACAGCAGCACCTACCCTAACCGCAATATCTGGATTTGAAACCAAAAATTTCCCAAACGATTTTAATCCATTAGCGACTCCTGCCAATGCTCCGTTAAGATCTATCTCTCCTTTTAGCAATTTGTAAGGCACGCTCATCATCTCCATACCAATGGCACCCAACTCATTTCGTTGTCCTTCTTTTAATACTCCAGCGTTATAAAGTGATAATCCAACATTCAATATGGTTCCTCCTACAGGGAATACAGCCGCTATTAAACTTTGTTGTAACGCTTGAACCGCAGGAGAGCTAACAACTGTAGCTGCCACCTCAAGCAAAGGTGCTTGAACCGAGGGATTTGCGATTGCAGATCGAATAACATCACCCACTTGATTCGAATGCGCCTCTACCAAATCAAATCTTTTCTCAAATCCATCTTTAATAAGTTTAGGAGCGTCCGATTGTTTCACTACATCTTTATTTATTGATACAAAAGTTTGCAGGGGTTTCAATATCGGTAAAAACTTTGCCCCTATGCTAAGAGCAACACTTGGATTCTCCTTAAAAAAATCTCGAGCCATTCGCAGTGTCCCCAAAAATTCTCTAAACCCTTGTTTAACACTCATGCTTCCAGACAGCATTTTGAACGGTATTTCATGGGCGAGTTTATCACCTATTGCTCCTAACGCATCCCGCTGTTTAGGGGTTAATGTCTTATCATTATATGCTTCAGCAGAAAGCTTTAAAATATCTTGTCCCATTTGTGGTAAAATCTTAAAGAATTCCTCTTTCAAAGATTTATATATAGTAGTTCCCACAACCTCTTTTACAAACTTATCTCTGTTCATTTGAGACCCTAATACATCACCGCCACTAAATGCCTTGCCCTTATCTTTATCTAAAATATTTTCAGCCTTTTTTAAATCTTTTATTACTTTATGTAGGTGGTTACTCGGATCTCTTCCTTCTTGACTTTTGGATTGCTGTGGCTTCTGTTCAACACCCTTCACTAAACTTTGGCTTTTGACACCTAGACCTTCTGCGTTTATTCCTCCTCTTGCCATAAATGGAGCAATTATTTTATTAAATAACATTTTCAAAAAATTCACAAAAGGATTCGACGATCCAGATGCTTGAGAAGTTACAGGCGCTGCTGGTTGTTGCACTGTATCCGGGCTTCGTGGCATATCAGGTAATACCATTGGCTTCTGTGTTACCTCTGGCAATACCACTGGTTTATCTGTTACCTCTGGCAATACCACTTTATCCTGTTGCTTCCCTTCTGATAGCTCCTGTTTTGCTGTATCACCCTCTAATTCCACCTTGTCTTTTGGTATCACTTTTTTTAACTGTACTCCTGATTGAATTGGACTAAGCAAAGCTGATCGAGCATCTGTTTTTTCCGGTGGGCGTGGTGTAAGTTCTGGTAGCACTTCCTCCAAAAGATCCTGAGATTCTTTTGTTTCTACAACTGGGTTCTGTGATACCTCTGGTAGTACCACTGGTCTCTCTGTCACCTCTGGCAACACTGCTTTTTCTTGTGGTGTAACTTTATTTAATTTTTTACCTGCTTGAATCGCACTTAATAAAGCTGAACGAGGATCTGTTTTTTCCACTTGCTGCGCCCGAAGCTCTGGCGTTTTTTCTATGGAGTCCTTAGGAGCTCCTGGAACTGCAACTGGTTTCTGCGTTTCATCTGACAACACCACTTTCTCTGCTTGCACTTGATTGCTTTCAGGTTTTGCCAAATTAAATGCTTTCATTCTGGCAACATACCCTTCTGCTGTTAAGGTATCTAAATTCTCTACCCCTGATACTTCATCCATAAATTTCTTTAGTTTTCCAGCCTGCATCCGAAGTTTTCCTTCAGGATCGGGAGTATCGTTAGAAATTGCAACGGCCACCTGATCCTGAAGAATTTT
>JBEICO010000041.1:0-9535 GCA_040383965.1 Francisellaceae bacterium | reverse complement strand
TTTAGAGTCACTGATCTGGCGCGATTGGCAAGAGAAGCTTGGAATTTATCGTTACAATGGAAGATCCCAAAGCAAGATGAAATCTATTTAAATGAGGACTGTCGTGCCCATTCAGAATGGGCCAAAAGTTTTCAATCTTATTGCCAAGAAGAGGGATGGATAAGTCATGCTACTTTGGTGGATAAATTAATAGAGGCAATCTCTCAAAAAAAAATAACGGTCCCTTCTCATATCACCTTAGTGGGGTTTGAAGAATTGAGCCCTCAGGAAGAGCTGTTTTTTGAATCATTAAGAAAAGTAGGTACCGTTATACAATTTGAGTCTTTAGTCTCTGAAAAAGGGCACCTATCCAGAATTGCTGCAACCGATCCTGAAGATGAACTAAGACTAGCAGCCTTTATGGCAAATCATTGGTTGCAAAAAAACACCCAAGCCAATATTGGGATAGTTGTACCTGAATTAACTCAAAATCGATCTCAAGTAGTTAGAATATTACAAGAGATATTACCCCCTCAATCCTTTAATATCGCAGCGCCCTTACCTCTCGTGCGTTATCCTATCATTGCTACAGCCCTATCTTTTTTAGAGTTATTTTTGGGTGAAAGAACACTTGAAGAGTGGGGTCAACTCATGTGTTCACCTTTTATGGGAGGAGCAGAAACTGAAAAATTAATGCGATCTATGGTAGATATTAAGATCCATTATCTTCTTGACCCTCAGTTTTCACTTGAGGCTTTTATCAAAAAAATAGAATATGTTTTAAAAAAATACCCTAAGCTTTCTTGTGTTGATGTATTGCAGCGTTTAAAAATGACGCAGCTTGAGCGGCCAAAGCTTAGTCAAAAATATTCAACTGAAGAGTGGATCTTGTTATTTTCCCGTTGGTTAGAGATATTGGGTTGGCCTGGGGAACGAGCACTGTCTTCAGAAGAATACCAAGTCAAGCAACAGTTTGAAAAATTGTTGGCAGAATATCAGTTAATGGGACGTGTTTTAGATAAACATTCTTATTCGATTGCTCTTAGAGAAATTAAGAGACTAGCTACAAACACGACATTTTTACCTGCTTCGTTTGGGGGCTCTATCAAAGTTTTAGGGATGTTGGAAACGATAGGTTTACCTTTTGATTATCTTTGGGTCACGGGACTCTATCGAGAAGTTTGGCCGCAGGAATCTGCTCCTAATCCTTTTCTGCCCAGATCGGTTCAAAAAGCTTATGGATTACCTCGAAGTTCTGCTTCACGTGAACTTAAAATGGCAAAACGGTTTACAGAAAAGTTGTGCCAAGGAGGAAAGGAGGTTATTTTTAGCTATCCTGTAAATCAGGAAAACGGTGAGGGTGTTATTAGTCCATTATTAGAGTTCATTCCTGAAGTGACAGTACAAGATCTGAACCTTGCCTGTTCTAAAGAAAATATCATCCCATCTCAAGATGCCTTTATGCCAAATTATTCTGAACAAGCCCCTATCATCTCGGAGGAGGAAAAAATAATGGGGGGAACTCGGGTTTTAAAATTACAGGCACTTTGTCCGTTTAGAGCTTTTGCTGAAAGTCGCCTCCACGCTTTTCACATTCCAACATCTTCGTTGGGGTTAAATGCTGCTGAGCGAGGTGAAATTATTCATGAAGTCTTAGTAAAAGTATGGGAAGAGATTAGGGATCAGCGAGCGTTGCTTAGTTTATCTACCGAAGATCAAAGTCGGATCCTAAAAAAGTCAATAGATTTAATTTTTCAACCTTGGATCCAAAAACGCCCTAGGACTTTAACACCCAAGTATTTACAGTTGGAGAAAAAACGCACTTTTGATCTGGTTTTTAGGGTACTAGAACTTGAAAAAACCCGGCCTTTTTTTGAAGTGAAAAGTATTGAAGAAAAGAAAGTAATGGATCTGCAAGGGTTAAAAATCAGCACTCGAATCGATAGAATTGATAAAGATGCAGATGGTAAAGAAATCCTCATTGATTATAAAACCGGTAAGACCTCGCTGTCTGAGTGGTTTGGAGAAAGACTTCGAGATCCCCAATTGCCGCTCTATGGCGTTACCCAAGATCAATTGCCATCTGCGATTTCTTTTCTAATCGTGCGTCCTGATAGCGTTAAATTTCAAGGCTTGGGTTCAGTCAAAGATCATCTTCCAGGCATAAAAACTGTTGAGCAATTAAAAGGAGTGGGGGCAGAGGAGAGTTTCGATGCGCAATGTGCTGTTTGGTTGCAATCGCTTGAAAAATTAGCAGCAGATTTCAGTATGGGTATTGCCACCGTTGATCCGGTAGATGGTAAAACCACTTGTCGTACTTGCTCTTTAAAACCACTCTGTCGAGTAGATTTTACCAAAATTTCTGAGATAGATCTTCCCGCCTAATCTTTAGATTTCCTTGCAGGAATATCGGGAAGAATTGAGAGAGTTTAAAATTCTAGAACATGTTTTCGATATATAAATCTACCAGCCTATAGAGGGTGCGGTATTGTGCAGAGTTTTGAACAAGATGAGGTCTTTGCAAAGACAATTGCATCACAATTTTCTCGATACTAATATTCAGAGACTCTTTCGAGACACCACTTGCCAGTTGGCGATCAATTTCATTTAAAAGTAAGAACCCGGCGATAAAAGTTCCAGCTCGGCCAGCGCCATCATTCGAATGGCAAGCTATTAAATCACCGGGATGATATTTCATTCTCACTTTCTGGATTAACGATAATAACTCTTTGGGTTGAACACTATTGTCATTGATCCAGTAATCAGCCGAATAATACCGAAGGGTATAAGGTGAAAGATTAAATTTGGCAGGGATAGAAAGATAGGCGTCCTTAGTTTTAGGATTAGTTTTTAGGTTATTAACCCAGTAGGAAATACTTTTAGTATCATTCTCAATGGATAATCTAACTAATTGAGTGACACGGTGATTTTGTAACAGTAAATAAAAATTTCGTAAAGTGTGTTGAGTGGGGGATTCAAGGGCAAGAAATCTAAAGCCGTTTAAGACCACAGTGCTGGAATTATAGCTGCCATCGGTTTGATTATATTGAAATGCAAGAAATCCAGGTTTTTGGTAAAGCCCCTTCTCTAAGAGATCTTGAGCTACCATAAAATCGGTTCTAGAAATAAGGGTACTGGCATTAGGATCAACATACCAAGAATGGTAACGCCACTCGTTGATTTCAGAAAATTCGTTTAAGATATCGGGATCAGGTTTATATAGACGCCATGATTTAAACGGTCGGCCTTTTAGAAAAAAGGTGACTCTTTGTTCAAAAGATTGTTGGATGGATTGATATCTGGTTTCCAAATATTGTTGAGGAAGCGTTGGAAGTAATAAAGCTGGATTTGGAATGGAAGCCTGAAGGCTGGTAACGAATCCAATCGTTAGTAAAATGACATAAACTGTGGGGCGTAAAAAAGTGTTAATCATGATGAATTGCTCAATATGTTAATTAGAAACTTGCTTATTGAAAATATTACAGGAATTCAGGGGTTAGATCTACCCCATTTTCAAGTTTGGTCCTCCTATGCAAACTGATGCGTTTATACGAGAAGAAGCGCTTAATCCTGAATATTCTTATATTGTGCAGGCGCCAGCAGGATCCGGTAAAACAGGTTTACTAACGCAAAGGCTTTTGTGTTTATTAGGATCGGTGTGTGAGGTACCAGAGGAATGTCTTGCTATTACTTTTACTCGAAAAGCGGCGCGCGAAATGCGAGATCGTTTATTAGCAGCTTTACAACGCGGCCATGATCCGGAGCCACCTAGGGAACTCTTTGAACGAAGAACCTGGGAATTAGCTCGAGCCCTACTAGTTCGAGATCAACAATTAGGGTGGGATTTATTACTAAATCCCAGTCGTTTGAAAATTCAGACCATCGATGCATTTTGTGCAGGCTTAACGAAACAAATGCCTACGGTATCTCAAATGGGATCTATGCCTCGTATTGTGGAGGATCCTTTCTCGCTGTATGAAATGGCGGCAGAAAATTTATTAAAAACCCTTGAAACAAAAGATCCCTGGTCCTATTCCGTGAGTATGTTATTGGTTCATTTGGATAATAATTGGGGATTGACAAAGCGTTTGTTGGCCGAAATGCTTTCGCATCGCGATCAATGGTTGCCATATTTAGGTTCTCATTTTTCCACCGCAAGATCCCGTGAACGGTTAGAGTGTGGATTGCAAACCGTGGTCTTAAGCGCGTTAGAGCAACTTAACTCTTCAATTCCCTCTGGCTTGGAAGATATTTTGGAATGCAAAGGGCTGGCAAGAGATTGGCCGGGAAGCGAGCTCAGTGATTTATCTATATGGCAGAGCTTGGGTGAACTATTGTTAACAAAAGATCACTCTTTGCGAAAAACCGTTACGGTTAAGCAGGGATTTAAACCAAAAAGCGAGTTGAAAGCCAAAATGCTCTCCTGTTTAAAACAATTAGAAGACTTTCCCGTATTCATCCAACGATTGCGTCATATTCTGGAGTGTCCACCGTTTGCATATGCGGAAGATCAATGGGAAGTGGTAGCCGCCTTAGCAGAAGTTCTACCCGTATTAACCGCACAATTGTTTTTGGTATTCCAAGAAAAGGGAGAAGTGGATTTTACTGAAATCACTTTAGCTGCTCTTCGGGCCTTAGGAGAGAATGAAGCACCCACAGATCTTGCCTTAGGATTAGATTATAAGATCCGTCATATCTTAGTGGATGAGTTTCAGGATACTTCGCTTTCACAGTTTCGTTTATTGGAGAAGTTAACCCTGGGTTGGCAGCCAAATGAGGGTCGAACCTTATTTTTGGTGGGGGATCCGATGCAGTCTATTTATCGGTTTCGCCAGGCAGAGGTAGGATTGTTTATACGGGCAAAGCAACAAGGGATCGGAGATATTTCTTTAAAAGCTTTACAGCTAAGTGCTAATTTCCGATCCGATCCTACCGTGGTTGACTGGATTACACATTATTTTCAAGATCGGTTTCCAACGCAAGAATACATGAATTCTGGAGCCGTTATTTTTCATTCTTCTATAGCCGTTCTTCCAAAAAATCGAGGGGCTAAAGCCAGTATTGAAATCGTCTCTTTGGAAACGGAAGCCGATCGAGTGGTGGATCTGGTCAAACAGCATCAGGAGAGAGAGCCCACAGCCTCTATGGCGTTATTAGTACGTTCTAGAACCCATCTGCAAGAAATATTGCCAAAATTACGATTAGCAAATCTCGAATATCAAGGGATTGAATTAGAACGTTTAGAAGATCGAAGTGTGGTTCAAGATTTGTTGGTCTTAACCAGGTCTTTATGTCATTTGGGAGATCGAATTGCCTGGCTTGCGTTATTGCGAGCCCCTTGGAATTCATTATCGTTAACCGATTTATGGTCGATTGCCAATTTTGATCCCATATTGCCTATTTGGTATGCAATGCAGTCTTATCAACAAATTTCAACTTTAAGTGATAAGGGTAGAGAAACTTTAGAGCATGTAGTGCCGGTGTTAGAAGCTGCATTGGCGCAGCAAGATCGTCTTTCTTTAAGAAATTGGGTTACGGAAACGGGAATTGCATTAGGCATTGATGACATTCACTCCGAGAATGCAACAGCATTTTTGGAAATTTTGGAAAAACAGGAAAATCAGGGTAAGGGATCCCTAGGCTCATTAGAAGCAAAGGTACAATTGCTCTTTGCTAAACCTAGGAGGGATGTGAGTACTCATGCCTTACAAATTATGACGATCCATAAGGCAAAGGGTTTAGAATTTGATACCGTGATCGTTCCTGGAGTAGGGAGAAAAATGGTTTCTGATCCCTCGAAATTGATGTTATGGGAAGAAGGTATAAATCCTAAAGGGAGTTATTTTTTGTTGGGGCCTATTCAGTCTGTCGGTAGTGAGGGGGATCCCATTTACGCATATTTGAAAAAGCAGGAAAGACTAAGGGCTGAATTTGAGACAACCCGCTTGGAGTATGTTGCCGCGACTCGAGCTAGAAAATGTTTATACTGGCTAGTTCATCAGAGTACATAACGTTCTAACGTTCTACAGTTATAGAACAAAGAGAATAGTGATATGTCGAGACTATCGATAAAAATATTTTGTTCTTGCGTGCATTTACTGTTAAAATGCCTCGTCTTATTTTTTAAATGTTTTAAGACTAACAAGAAACGAGTTGGGGGCAATTTATGTCAGGTAGCAAGGTTGGAAATAGTAGTCCGGATCTCGAATTCACAGGAATGAGAAAAATCTTTTGGCCGATTCACGGTCATGAATTGAAAAAGTTTTTGCCCATGGTGTTAATGATGTTTGCTTTTCTATTCAATTACACCATTATGCGGGATACCAAAGACACTTTAATTGTTAATGCTGCAGGAGCTGAAGCAATACCTTTCTTAAAGTTTTGGGGTACTTTGCCGATGTCTATCCTGTTTGTTATTATCTACGCTAAATTAAGCAATATTTTAAAGCCGGAGAAATTGTTTTATACGATTATTGCCCCGTTTTTTATCTTTTTTGCTTGCTTTGGTTTTCTCATTTATCCCAATATTGAATTGCTTTGCCCAACACAGGCAGCAAATTCAATAGAGGCTTTTATTCAGGCAAATTTACCTGAAAAAATGCAAATTACAATGATTAGGTTAGTCGAAGTTTTACGGGTATGGCCTTATGCCTGTTTTTATATATTGTCCGAACTGTGGGGCAGTATGGGTATTTCGCTTTTATTTTGGCAGTTTGCGAATCAGATAACCCGATCCTCGGAAGCCAAGCGGTTTTATGCAGGATTTGGACAACTCGGAAACTTGGCTCTGATTGCGTCAGGGATCACTATTATTCATTTATCCGATATTCGAAGCCATGTTGCACCTGGCGTAGATGCTTGGGGTGAAACCTTACGTTGGTTGATGGGTGCCATTACAATAAACTGCGTGTTAATCATCTTAGCGTATCGTTGGATGAATAAATATGTTTTAACAGATCCAAGATTATATTGCCCAAATGATAAGGTGCAAAAGAAATCTAAATTGAAAATGACCTTAACAGAGAGTTTTCTGTTATTGAGTCGTTCTAAATATTTGGGGTGTATTACCATTTTAGTATTGGCTTATGGTGTCTCTATTAACCTGGTAGAAGTGGTTTGGAAGTCGCAATTAGGGGCTCAGTACACAAATGAGAATGACTATAATACCTTTATGGGTTATTTCTCGATGTGTACGGGGTTTGCAACTTTGTTCTTGGTGACCATTGGTAGCAACGTGATCCGTCGCTTTGGTTGGTTAGTGGGTGCACTTTCCGCGCCTGTGATGATCTTAATTACGGGTGCTATCTTCTTTACCTGTGTCATGTATAAGGACGATTTGCATGGGATCTTGCCTTATACGCCCTTATGGATTGCCGTTATAGCGGGGGCAGCACAAAATATTTTGAGTAAATCGACCAAGTACTCACTTTTTGATCCCACTAAAGAAATGGCTTATATTCCCTTAGATCAAGAATCCAAGGTTAAGGGTAAGGCGGCAATTGATGTTGTCGGAGGCCGTTTAGGAAAATCAGGGGGTGGAATTATTTTGCAAGTGGTGCTGTTATTTGGTGCCATTGCAGATAACTTACCCATCCTTTTATTCTTTGTTGCATTGGTGGTTACGGCTTGGATCTACTCCGTATTTTCCTTGAATAAATTATATCATGCGAAATTACGTGAAATTGGGGAAGAAACAGAAGAAGATCAACCTGTTTCTGGTATAGGTACCCAAACAGCGCAAGCTACTAGCTAAGAAGTCTTAAATTAGAAAAGTTCCTGCCTCCTTCAAGGGGGCAGCGAGCAAAGCTGGCGAGGATCCTAAGGGATTATTTTGGTTGAACAAAAAAAAGTCTTAGGCACATTTACGTTAGCCATGATCACAGTGGCTGCAATCATTAGCTTACGGAACTTGCCTCTATCTGCTGAGTTTGGACTTTCCTCAATCTTTTACTTTGTTGTTTCTGCTTTAGTTTTTTTTATTCCCATTGCCTTAGTAACGGCAGAGTTAGCAACGGGTTGGCCACGATCTGGCGGAAATTACGTTTGGGTGTCTGAAGCTTTTGGTAAACCAGCTGGATTCTTTGCTTTATGGATGGCCTGGATGGAAAGCATTGCTTGGTTTCCGGCAATTTTAGCCTTTACCGCAGCGATGTTGGCACATTTATTGGAACCGATTTTCCCTGGCCTAGAACATCATAGATTTTTTTATTTTGCAGTCATGATCAGCGTTTTTTGGGGCGCGACATTTTTGAATTTCTTTGGTATTGAAACATCTGGGTGGATCAGCGCTTTAGGAGTTTTAATGGGCACTTTAATTCCAGGCGCTCTAATTATTGGCTTAGGAATGTGGTGGGTTTTATCAGGCCATGAAACGGCGATTCAGTTTAGTTTTAGTCAAGTGATCCCAGAATTTCGGTTTGATACCATGGTATTTTTTTCAGGGATATTATTAGGCCTAGCAGGTGTTGAAATTGCAGCTTTTCATATTCGAGAGGCAAAAAACCCTCAGAAAGATTATCCAAAGGCATTATTGGTTGCTGCCTCTATTATTTTAACCGTCTCTATTCTGGGAACACTTGCAATTGCAGTGGTGGTTCCGCAAAGTGAAATTAGTTTACTCTCTGGGCTTATTCAAGCGTTCAAAGTATTTTTTAATGCGTTTGATATGCTTTGGGCCGTTCCGGTTCTTGCCTTATTTGCTTTAATTGGATCTTTGGCAGGGATTAATACTTGGACAGTGGGTCCTGCTAAAGGTCTTTTGGTGACGGCAGAAGATGGCTTTTTGCCTCCTTTCTTAAAGAAAACCAATGCGGCAGGGGTTCCAACGGGGATGTTATTGTTTCAAGCATTAATAGGGTCTATTTTGTCATTGGTATTTTTATGGATGGATAGCCATAGCGCTGCTTACTGGGTGTTAACAGCGCTTTCAGCGCAATTTACAGTGGTTCAATACGGTTTTGTATTTGCAGCAGTGGTAAAATTGCGTTACAAACAACCCAAGCAAGAAAGGCCCTTTAAAATCCCGGGTGGAAAATATGGGATTTGGTTTTTGGCAATCATAGGCATATTGGCGTGTCTATTTGGTTTTGGAATTGTATATGTTCCGCCATCGGCATTAGATCTTGGAGATAGAGCAGAATATCAAATGATGTTAGGGGTGAGTTTTATTTTATTATCTATCATTCCGCTTGTTTTTTCAGCTAGACGTCGCCGTTTAAAGCGCTTTGTTCATTTTTAACGGTTTCAATTTCTTTTAATAATTGTTTATATAGTAAAGGGGCAAGTTCTCTATACCCGGCTTGGATGTGATTTTCAAGGCGAGCAAACGCTTCTTGAAGCCTTGGAGTGCCACAGTAACTAACATCCCCGCGTAACTTATGAACAATGGAATTTAGAACCTCCCAATTTTTGGTTTTGTATGCTTTCTCTAATTCATCTAATTCAGATCCTATGATCTTCCCCCGAAAAAACGGACATATTGCTAAGCAACTTGTTTTTCCTCAAACGCTATTGGACTCAAATAGCCCAGTTTCGAATGAAGACGCTTACGATTATA